>JBBIPE010000038.1:0-3194 GCA_037443005.1 archaeon | reverse complement strand
AATCTACAGTGTTTCCCCTTATCTTGAATTTTGAAAAAGAGGAGAAGAACCCGTCCTTGACTTCCTGCGGCTCTGCGTACTCTACTTCAGTTACTTCCAGTTTCTTGCCGTTTTCCTCTATGTTTTCGGTTATCTTCTTCAATGAATCAAGAACTGTCTCCTTCGGCTTGCCCATTATCTCTATGGTGCATTTCAGTTCTATATCGTTTTCTGCCATCCATATTTGTAAACCCGTCGATATTAATAAGTTTTATTGGCTTTTACAATGATTCTATTCTCTGCCTTTCTAAATAGAAGAACAGTATCCCAACGTATTGAAATTCACTTTTCATAATGTAAATCAATAATTAATATGCAAAAAGATATAAAATAAAATGGAAGAGGAAAAGATAGAAAATCTGTATAAAGAAATACTTAAAGATATAGGAATAGAAGAAGACACAGAAGTTTACAAGAATACACCTAAAAGGATCGCAAAGGCCTACAAGGAGATATTCTCCGGAATGGATGACGGAAACGAACCGAAGATAACGCTGTTTGACAACCCTGGATATAATGATATACTATCTATCAAGGATATTCCATTCTATTCAATGTGTGAACACCACCTGCTGCCTTTCTTTGGAACAGTATCTATTGCTTATATTCCTGGTGAAAAGATAATCGGCCTTTCCAAACTTCCCAGAATAAGCAGGTTCTTTTCCGCAAAACCCCAGGTGCAGGAACGTTTAACTAAAGAGATAGCGGATTTTATATCTGAAAAAGTAAAAGCAAAAGGCGTAATAGTCATAATAAAGGCCAGACATCTCTGCATGGAAATGCGCGGCGTCAAATCCGGCAACGCTGAAACAAGAAGCAGCGCAATCCGCGGCACATTTAAGGAAAACACGGAAACAAGAGAAGAGGCATTGAAACTTCTGCTGGAGAAATAAAATGAAAGTCATAGCGTACATGCACATTACACCTAACGGTATGATTGCACGTTTTGACGGAAAGGAGTTTTCCTCCGAAAAAGCAAAGAAAGGCTTCCTTTCGATGATTAAAAAGATTAAAGTAAACATCGTAGGAAGGAAAACCTTTGAGAGTTCATTGAAATCCGGAAAATTTCCTTTTGATGGTTTTAATGTAGTAGTTACACACCGGAAAATCAAAAGCCGCTGGGAAAATGTTATATTCACCGATAAAAAGCCCAGAGAGATACTTGATATCGTAAGAAAAAAAGGATATAATTCTGCAATGATAGGCGGCGGAAAGCTGGTAACTTCTTTCATGAGGGATAACTTAGTTGATGACCTATACTTAGACATAGAACCTATAGTTTTCGGGAAAGGAATAAGGATGTTTTCACAGGAGGACTTTGAAAACAGATTAAAGCTTGTTTCTCTGAAAAGATTTTCAAAGGATGAAGTGCAGCTGCATTATAAAATTATAAAATAGGCAACAAATATCTTAAATCAAATAAAATTATAATAAGCACATATATATATGGTATTTATTAAAGGATACTTGCCTTAACCTTAATCAATGCAATCCTTTTATGATTACTCTTGCTTTTTTCTACTATTCTAAGCATTCTTTGAACCTCTCTTGGTGTATTTTTCTCTTTTATTGACTTTTTGGTAAATTTCTTTTGATTTAGGTACTCATCTGCAAATGACCTGCTCATAAACTCTACGTTTTTGAAGTTTATTATAACTGTCTTATCCTTTGATTTTTTTATCTTATCAAACAGTTTTATAGCTGACTCCCTTAATGCTAAAACCTTAGAAATCTCTTTATAGGGATATACTTCCATTTCACTTGACCTCACAAAACAACAACATAATTTTATACCATGTAATATTAAAAATACAATTTAAATCTTTATAAACAGAAAAATGAAAGTATTTGATTTCATAAAACTAGAGAGGGTATGAGTAGAAAGGCAATAAACAAAACACATAGTAAACCGGACGCAGATTATAGATTTGATAATGATATTATGAATTACATAAATGAGTTTATAAACATACTGAAAAAAGACGACAACACTTTGGGTGTTATATTATTTGGATCGGTTTCAAAAGGAACTTACAATAGATACAGTGATATAGACCTCTTCATAATAATTAAAGGAGAGAAGCTTGACTATCTTTGGAAACTTGGTAAATTAAATGAAAAGATTGAATCGCAAGAAAAGGCATTGGTTGAAGCGGGCTATTATTTGCATATTAGCCCAACTGTATTTGAATATAAAGAATTGAGCGAGTTTAAGCCGCTATTCTTTGACATCGCAGATTACGGCATAGTATTGTATGACATGGAAGGCATTGCCGGGGATTTCATGAAAAACATCTCTTTAATAGAGCATAAAAGAAATAAGACCGAGCATGGGGAGGAGCTGTCATGGTAGATATAGCAGTAGCTGCCATAAATGATGCAGAGGACTGGCTGGAAACTGCCAAAGCCGCAATATCGATAAAAAAAATACACAAAGGCCGCTTATTGTCTGAGGATATTTCTTGAAAACTTGACAGCCCCAAATCACTAAAGCATCTGGGATTTCCAGCTCACTTTGTTAAGCACTGACTTATAGAAATAGACTAGCTATTTATATATGTATAAATAATATAAACATATGATTAATAAAAGTAAACATATAGCAGCTTATTCAAAAATAGTCGGTCTGCTGTTTTCTAAACAGGCCTCACTTTTGCACGTTCGTGCGATTGCAAGAGCCTTACACCAGAATGCCGCAGTGACCAGTAAACTTATAAATGAATTACTGTCTGAAGGCCTTGTTAAATACACAAATAGCGGAAGATCCAAGATAGTAAAGTTTAACCCAAGCAGTCCATTTCTGTCTAGCCTTCTTATGTTAAATGAGAACTACAAAAAAATAGAATTTATGGATGAGAATGAAAATATTTTAGAATTCATAAGATTGTCAGAGAAACTGGAAAGCATTAAAATTATGATAATATTTGGTAGCTATGCGAAAGGTACGCAGACAAAAAATAGTGATTTAGATGTTATGGTGGTCACCGACGAGAAAGCTGCAGTTGAATTGCCTTCGTATGTACTCCCGATAAAACTACACAAAATACAGCTAAAATACAGCGCTTTCTTGGAGGCTTTATTCGAACACAGAGCATTGTTAAAGGAAATCATTGAAAACCACATCATCATAAAAGGCCAGGAAATCTTCATCGAGA
>JBBIPE010000037.1:0-3876 GCA_037443005.1 archaeon | reverse complement strand
CTAACCGCTAACGATATGAGTTTCCCTGCAACCTGTCCTACAGAGTATATTCTCAGTTCTTTAATTCCTGCCTCCTTTTGAGGACTTACTGAATCTCCTTGAGGGTGACTTCCCCTCTGTTCGAGGTACTCTATTAAGTATATTTATTGCTGTATTTATATCTCTATCTATCAGTAATCCGTATATATTGAGATCTATTCTCTGCTGAAAGGTGATATTTCCGTATTGTGTGGCTGTACATTCTTTTGTAGTGTTTTTTCAGTCACTCTCATTAACTATACTTTAGTTTACAACGTGACTGTGAATAATCCTTAGAAAATCTTTGTTTTCTTCTAGTATTGCTTTATTGAATTCTTGTATAATTAGATTGTTTTATTCTAATTCTAAAGATCATGTGATTTCCGTCACTTTGTTAAATTTTTATTGTATACAGACAATAGCCGGTCTACAGTTCTCTCGATATCGAATTCCTTAGTTATCTTATCAAATTTATATATGTCTCTGTTTTCATAGACGAAATTTGCAGTTTCAACAAGATTTTTTACGCTATCTGGATTGAATGTCTCGCCGCATTTTGAATATTTTAGAAGTTCGGCCTGTGCTGTTTTCTCTGGTATAATTATAGGCACACCGTAAAATGCGGAATAAAGATCTACTAATCCCTGCGTCTCGAATTTAGACGGATTACAAAGTATATCTGCGGCATTATAATAATACATAATATCCTGATCCCTGACAAAACCGGTGAAACCTACATTTTTATTGCCTATTCTTTTATTAAGGTATTTTAGTTCTCTTATTGATGGACCGGCGCCTGCTATTATTATCTTAAAACCAGAATTTGACAAAGGCTTTGCGGCTCTTATCAGAAGCTCAACATTCTTTTCCTTACCAACCCTGCCGAAATACAATATTACTTTATCCTTTTGTTTTATACCCAGAAGTTTTCTCGCATTTTTTCTGTCTACTTTCTTAAGAGACGAAAAATTTATCCCAGTGGGAACTACCGTAACATTCCTTAACCCATGTTTCCTAAGGACATTCTTCGTATATATTGTAGGTGCAATAACAGAATCCGTCTTGGAATAAAACCACCGGATATACCTTAGCATAATGTACCTGCTCACCTTTACAACTGCTTTATTCCTTGTAAGATATGAGGATATTACATCATCGGAAAAAACCATTGTATGAAAAGTCCCTATAAATTTAGATCCTACCGTAATGCTAGTCCTGTAACCAAGCAGACCTGCACTAAAAGGAGTGTGCGCATGTATGATATCTGGTTTTATTGCTAGTACTCTGGAGTTTTCCCCAGCCCTTAGGCCTACGGTATACTGTGGATATTTATTGAATTTTATCCCCTTTATCACGAATACATGATCGTCTTTTTTTGCAATAGCTGCCGTTTTTCTGTCGCCGGAAGCAAGTATGTATACTTCATGGCCCCTTCTCTCAAGCTCTTCCTTTGTATTTGTTATCGATGTCACCACTCCATCTCTTGAAGGCAGATAACTGTCCGTATAAAACACGATTTTAAGCGTTTCCATTTATTTACTTGATATTTTAGGTTCCTTCCTTTCTCCAAATATCCTTTCAAGCTCCTTGAGATCCTTTGTACTCATATTCTTTGGAAGCTCTGGTATTATATTTATTATTAAATCTCCTCTTTGGCCATTCTTTCCATATAAGCCCTTTCCCTTTAGGATTATAGAAGATGCTTCACCTGAACTTACTGTAATCCTTTCAGATCCCCAAGGAGTAGGAAGATCAAGCTCTATGCCATTTAATATATCTCTTAAATCCAGATATAGGTTAGTCTTAAGGTTTATTCCAGATATGTTATACACTTCATCTTTTTTGATGTGGAAAACCACATAAAGATCCCCGTTTTCACCATTCTGAGAAGGTTCTCCTTTTCCGCTTATTATAGTATAATCTCCTTCCTTTACACCTTTTCTTATTGGAACGGAAATTTCCTCGTTTTCAGTTATAAAACCAGTGCCTCTGCACTTTTCACACTTCTTTTTTGTTATAAATCCTGTTCCACCGCATCTATCGCAGGCCGTCGCAAAGACCACATTTGAGCCAAACTGATGCAGATTCCTCCTTATCTTTCCACTGCCATGACATTTTGGACATGTTTCCCTCTCCTCTGCACCTGTACCTGAACAAACAGGACATACAATTCTGTGCCTTAAACTTATCTTTTTTGCGGACGGCTTAAACACCTCCTCCAATGTCAAGTCAAGATCATACCTTAAATCCTCACCCTTTGAAGAAAACCCAAAATTTCTGAAAATATCCTCAAAACCATGGAAATTGAAAATATCGCCGAAATCATTGAAATCAAACCCTGCTTGTTCACTGCTCTGCTGCGACGTTCCACCTTTGTTAGTCAGTGTTCTGTAGGCTTCATTTACCTCCTTGAATTTTTCCTCTGCGTTTTTGTCTCCAGGATTCAAATCAGGATGATACTTTTTGGCCATCGTCTTAAAGGCCTTTTTTATCTCTTCTTCGGAAGCCCCTGGTTTTATACCTAGGACTTTATAAGGATCGTCCATACCTAAGGAATATCTAATTTAAAGAATAATAAGTTAACTTTCACTGTTCTCCCCACTGTCCTGTTGTCCATCTTGCTGATTATCCTGGTTACTCTGCTGCGCATCCGGATTCTGTTGTCCCTGCTGGCTATATATCTTCGAGCTAAGCTTGTTTATAATAGCAGTGAGCTTTTCTCTGTCGTCGTTTATTTCCTCTATAGTAACGCCATCTTTTACAGTGTCCTCTTTTATCTTCTTTATTATATCATTTGCCTCGTTCTTCTCATCTTCTGTTATTTTATCCTTGAAATCATTCAGTGTCTTTTCAAGTGAGTATGAAAGCGCAGATAAGCCATTTTTCGCCTCAATAAGCTCCTTTATCTGCTTATCCCTCTCCTCATTTTCCTTTGCAGTTTCCATCATCTTGTCTATCTCCTCCTTTGAGAGCTTATGCGGTGCGGTTATTGTTATCTTTTGCGTTTTGCCGGTTGCCTTATCCTTTGCTGATACGCTAAGTATGCCGTTTGCGTCTATATCAAAAGTAACCTCTATCTGTGGAACGCCTCTTGGCGCTGGAGGTATGCCCTCAAGATTGAAACTTCCCAAGCTGATGTTATCCTTTGCAAGCGGTCTTTCCCCCTGCAGTACATTTATAGTAACGCTTGTCTGATAGTCATCTGCTGTAGAGAAAACCTTACTTGCCTTTATTGGTATCGTGCTGTTTCTTTCTATTATTGGAGTGGAAACACCTCCTAGTGTTTCTATGCTTAAAGTCAATGGTGTTACATCCAAAAGCACTATGTCTTTTATGTCTCCTGCAAGGACAGCTCCCTGTATAGCCGCACCCATTGCAACAGCTTCCATCGGATCTACGCCTTTTTCTATCTTTTCTCCGAATATATCAGTCAAGAATTTCTGAATTATAGGCATTCTAGTTGGCCCACCTACCAAAAGGATCTTTGAGACTTTGCTTTTGTCTATATTTGCATCCTTAAGGACGTTTTCTATTGGCTGCCTTGATCTTTCAATTATTGGCCTGACAAGGTTCTCCAGAGCGGCCCTTGATATTTTTACATCAAGATTTTTCGGAGAGTTGTTAGATACTGTTATATAAGGCAGATTAACCTCGGTTTCCAAAACCGTGGAAAGCTCTATCTTTGCCTTTTCAGCAGCATCCCTTATTCTCTGCATTGCCACCTTATCCTTGGTTAAGTCCAAGTTTTCCTTTGATTTGAAGTCATCAGTAATGTACTTTATCAGCGCATTGTCCATGTCTACTCCACCTAATTGTACATCTCCTGAAGTCGCTAAAACCTCGAATGTGCCGTTTGAT
>JBBIPE010000036.1:0-5061 GCA_037443005.1 archaeon | reverse complement strand
CGAACATCAGTGTAACAAAAGCTTCGGCTGCCCAGAGATGTATGCTTCTGAACAGTGTTCCCACAGCAGTGGTATCCCACCAGTAAGGCCCGAATATCAGCATTATCATCCCTGTTACTGCAAGTATGGCAAAAAGCTCCATAAGGTAAATACCTATAGTAAAGAAAAAACTGTTGCCATATGATGGCACATATTTTATGTATTGGTCATGCAGTATATCCATTAAAGGACTGAAAAGACCTTTTTTTTCACCAGATTGAGTTTTTGAGGTATCCAGAGGATTATTATTCATATCTTATGAAAAATCATATTAAATTTATAGCCCTACTAACCTATTTGATAGTAATAGCACTATTCGGGCCATATTCACAGGTTCTACATCTCTTAAAATCTTCTTTGGAGCCCCCACATTTCATTTTTTTGAAGTTTTGGAAGGTTGTTAGGAGATCGATTCCATTATCTGTTATGGAATAATTACTATGCTTTATTTTATTCTCGACTATAAGCTCTTTTTTTATTAATCCGCTGTCTACTAAATCTTTTAAAGCTTTACTGAGTGTTTTAGGATAAATCCTTTTGTTTATAGCTAGAAGTTTGTCAAAACTTGTCTTTTTTAAGTCATTTATTTCCTCTAGAATAGTAGCATCCCATCTCTTTCCTAAAATATTAAGAAGCTCTATAGTACTACATCTCATATTCTCTCTATGGCGTGTCTATTTTTATACCTTTAGTTATTAGAAAGGAAAAAGCTAAAATTCATTGCAGAATGGATTAAAAAATATAACAAACCAATCTAACAATTTTATGCACAAGATTTAAAATTTTTTTAGTAATATCAAAGTATACATTGTTTGCTGTGAAAAAATCTCAATATTACTAATATAGCAAAGAATCACAGATTAGCACATGTAATACGTAACTCTTTATGGAACAGGTTTATACAGCTGTTACTATATAA
Source organism: archaeon (assembly GCA_037443005.1). Taxonomy (GTDB): domain Archaea; phylum Nanobdellota; class Nanobdellia; order Parvarchaeales; family Parvarchaeaceae; genus Parvarchaeum. The sequence continues at coordinate 4,103 of JBBIPE010000036.1, read as the reverse complement.
GGTTGAAAGCGCTAGTATAAAGGTTATAAAGGTAAATGCAAAAGACACAACAAATGAACCCCACAGAATTTCTTTATGGTGGTGTCCTAAAACTAAAGACCGGAAAACTAAAAAATATATCCAATCAATTTGTTTTTTCCTGTTTGAAATTATAACTATTTATGCGGTCTTCTTTTTTCTTATGCTGTTTTGATATTGGTTCAGTATAGTATTTATTCTCTAGTCCAGAAAGAAATTCAATGTCTTCCGAAGATAACTTTATATCAACCGATTTAAGATCTTCTTCCATATGTTTTACATTGCTTGCTTTTGGTATCGGAAAAGTATTTTCTCTGTTGAGAAGCCAGCTTAGGGCAATTTGCGCGGGTGTTTTATCATATTTTCTGCCCACGTTAGCAATCTCCTCTAGTAAATCTTTATTCTGGAATAATTTACCATGTGAAAGCGGGCTATAAGCTATAATTGCAATTTTATTTTCCCTGCAATAATCAAACAGCCCTTCTTTTTCTATATCTCTTGTTATTATGCTATATTCAACTTGATTAGATGATAGTTCATATTTTGACATTGCATTTTGTACTTCTTTAGTTTCATCGAGCGAAAAATTACTTATACCTATATTTCTTATCTTTCCATCTTCTTTTAGCTTTTCCATTGCGCGCATTGTTTCTTTTATGTCTACAGACTTGCTTGGCCAGTGTAACTGATATAAATCCAGATAATCTATTTCAAGTTTTTTAAGGCTATTTTCGCATGCGTTTATAACAGCATCATAATTGAAATGAGTAGGCCAGACTTTGCTTGCTAAAAAAAGATTTTCCCGATTATATCCTTTTATGGCTTTTGCCACTACTGGTTCCGTGTTATAAATCTCTGCAGTATCAATGAAGTTAATGCCATTGTCAATTGCGTATTTTATTGAGTTTACGTTTTCATCTATGTTATCGCTTAATTCCCATGTGCCTATACCTAGCACTGAGATGCTTCTTTTGCTTTTATTAAATTCTTTCATTTCCATGTATATTAAAAGTTTTTGATGCTTTTATAATTTATGAGATGTAATTAAAATAAGAAAACTCATAGATTATCGAGCTTCCTTATTTTTATGTGCATGTCTCTCACTATCGATATGGTCGGAACAAGAAGTATCTTACAACTGCCTAATATAAACAGGTAAACGCCTATTGTATTGAGATAGCCTGGAAGAAATTCTATACCTCCTATTAGAAACTCAATTCCTATCATAAAATCATTTATTAATTCTAAAACCTTATAATTCCTCTCAATATTCCGTTTAATTATCCCTCTTTTTTTATTTTCCAATTTCAAATTTTCTGTATTATCTCATTGGTTTTAAGTACATCTAGTAGTTTAGCCATATTTATTAACGATCTCTCATGTGCTTCTTTATCACTGGAAGAAGACGCATCCGAGCATACAACTGTATAATAGCTCCTGTTTAAAGCATCTCTTGCAGTTGATTCTACACCTATTTCAGTTGCTATTCCAGCTATGATAAGTGTTTCTATTCCGGCATTTCTAGCCATTAATTCAAAGTTCGTTCCAATAAATATACTTGCTGTATTCTTGTTTATCACTATCTCATTTTCATTTGGAGTAACTGCTAAATCAAACATTTCCTTTGGAAGCTGCGACAAATTGAACTTCATCTTGCTGTAACGATATCTGTTAGCAGGAGATTCATATTCTTTCGGCAATGGCGTAATTTTAGTGAAGAATATAGACATTTTAGCTTCCCTTGCCTTACCTATAAGCTTATTAAGATTTTGAAGAAATTCATCTTTATTGAAAAGATTGTTAACAAGCATTCTCTGCACATCCCATACAATCAAAGCGGTATGTTCAGGTTTTATTATTTCTTTTATATCTGAGTATATTTTCCTTTCCATATCTTGTATAACACTGGTAACTTAAAAATTTATGCAAGATATGTATGTAAAGTACAATTAACTGTTCAGTATTGCCTTAAATTTTTATTTCTATGAATAGTGAATTTTACGTTTTTATATATCTATACATATTTTATTTTTGTTTTGATATCCAATAAATTAATTTATAAATCAAAAGTCTAATTTATTAATGGAATTGGATAAAAATATACTTATAAGGGCCAATCCAGGCACGGGAAAAACAACGGCATTGGCAGATAGAGTAGTCGAGTTGATTAAAAATAATGTAAGCGAAAAAGAGATACTTTGTTTAACTTTTACCAATAAAGCTGTGGATGAGATGTTTGATAAAATAACGAGTAAATTCAAGGAAAACGGAATAGAACTTACTAGAATAAACGATTTAACAATATCCACATTCCACAGCTTTTGCAACAGCTATTTTTCAGAGCTTGGCAGAAATTTCGAGATAGTCAGCAATAATTTCATAAGATTTTCAATATACAAAAGCTTGGAGGAAAACAACGCATTCAATTACGAAAGAGATCATATAATACAGGAGCTTATACCAAAAATAGAAAACTCAATAAGATACATAAAAAGTTTCGGTATCCTGCCTGATAATGTCGATATTAAAAGAACAAAAGATGAACTTCTTAGCGGATCATTTCTTGAAAACATGACCGAAGTAAGAGTAGATGAGATACTTGCGTTTCTTGATTATTTTATAACAGCATTTAAGGACTATGAAAAATCAAAGGGGGACAATAAGATAGACTATAATGATCTCTTAAGCAGATTTTATACAGAATATGATCCACTTAAAAAACACTACAAATATGTATTAGTTGATGAACTGCAAGATCTTAATGGGGTTGAAGCAGGTATAGCAAGAGTACTTGGAGATTACCTTTTTTTAGTTGGTGACAGAAAGCAGTCTATTTTCGGATTTCAGGGGGGTAGCCTTAAAAACTTTGAAGAGTTTGAAAGTTTGCCAAACATCGAAAAAAGCACAAAAACACTCAATTACAGGAGCTATAACAGTATACTTTATTACTCAAAGGAGTATTTTCTTAAAAGAACAACAGACACGTCATACACAGAAGAATTAAAGAATTTTACAGGCAAGCTTGGAGACGGTGGAGAGGTGCTCGAGCTTGTTGGCAATAATGTCAACAACATCGCTGTAAAGCACGCAATCGAACTTCTGTCTCAGGGACAAAAAGTAGCGATAATAACAAGAACAAACGAGCAGATAGTTGAGATATCAAGACAGCTGGATGCAAAGAATCTAAAATATGCAACTACTGCGAGTGCATCCATATCAAAACGTGCGAAAAACGCAGTAATAGACTATATAAAAGGGCTGTTTTACAGGGATGAAAGGGACATTATAAAGGCACTTTTTACTCCATTCTCCGGCATACCACTAAGATTGGCATTCCAGATAGAGGAAAAATACAGAAAAAAGGAGATTGATTTTAATGAAGTAAAAAGACTTGCAAAGCCATTTTTTGAAAAAGTAGATAGGTCCTTTGATTTATACAGTATAAATAAGATTTTTAACGATGTTATACTACCGATATCAGTGGCGCTTGACAATGATTACTATATAAGCGCCGCTTCTATACTGGAGAACTTAAACGATTATTTTCAGAATAATGAAATACCGAATCTTGATGATCTTTTAATATATTTGTATTCGGCCGAAGACAGCTATGAATCTGATAATATGGATGAGGATTTAATACTTACCACAGTACATAAGGCAAAAGGCTTGGAGTTTGACAACGTTATCTATATACCTAAGAAGCAGAGCAATAAAACAAGTTTTATAGATTTAGTGACAAATGCCATAATAAAACAGACAAAAGGGATAGATGTAAAAGAGGAGCTTTCTGAAGAAGGCATACGCGTTGATTTCGTTGCATTTACACGTGCAAAAAAGAATCTCTATATTGTCGCAAGCACTGCTATTGCAGAGGATTATTATATTGATGGTTACATAAACAAAAAAATAGATGAGGTAGAAGATGAGCCATCCCCATATAAAAAGAAATATGAGGAAGCTTATGCTCTGTTTGTAAACAATGATTATGAAGGAGCAAAAAAAGCACTGGAAGATGAGAATAGATGGCTTCTTGAAAGGATATACAATTACTTTAGAAACGGTTTGAAAACGGTCTCATTCTC
>JBBIPE010000035.1:0-5437 GCA_037443005.1 archaeon | reverse complement strand
GGTATCCTGTCCTTGAATACTATGCTCCCGAATCTTTCATATTTCTTCTTCAAATTTGGATAGTCTTCATTGTTTCCGTATATAACTAACTTAAGCTTGTTTATGAGAGTAGATGCTATAAACTCCTCTATAAGCTTGTCTACTCTTTTTCTCCTGTTAAACCCCCCGAAATAGCCTATGATACCCTCCTTCTTCACGTTTTCCATAGGCTTGAATTTGTCTTCTATACCAAGCGGGTCAACAATTATCTTTCCTGAGCCAACCTTTAATATCTCTATTAGCTCGTCTCTTGTCTGTGTGCTGTTTACTATTATCTCATCTGCTCTGGATACTGCAAAACGGAACTGCTTCCTGAAAGCTATACCCCTAAAACTTCCATATAACCCTTTGACTTTCATCGTGCCGAATACAGCCAAATCGTGAACTGTAAGAATAACTTTCTTATCATGGAGTGCCTTGGTTTTTGGCATAACTTCTGGCTGGGTAAAATGCAGAACTTTCCCGAGCTTGTCGGCGTTTCTTTCTATCACTGCTTTCCTTCTGTAAACCTTGTTAAGATACTTGTTTACTATTCCTTCATTTTTCAACGACTTTGAAAAATCTATAACGTTCTTTATATCTTTGATCTTGCTCATCTCATAGTTATATCTTGGTATACCTCCCCTACTGGGATCAAGAGTCTCTGCAATCAAAGTCATATCCATAATCTTTATAATTATAGCTTAAATTTAAGCGCTTAAAAAATGTATTTATAATACTTTGAATCATATCAAAGGAATGAGACTTTACCTTGCACACCCTACCCTAGACAGAAAGGAAGTCAGGAGGATGGAAAGCGAGCTTGAAAAGAAGCTGGGAATAGAGCTTGTAAATCCGTTTTATGACGTTCCTGAGAGAGATGATATAGATTTAATTGATTCTGGGCTGAAATCTCTATTTTATCAGGGAATCAATTACAAAGAGATAGTAGAGAGAGATCTTAAGACGATAGACAGCTGCGACGGTCTTTTAGGCATAATAACAGAAAAGCTATCTGTGGGAACATCAATGGAAATATTCTATAACAGCAAAACTCTTGGAAGACCAACTTATCTTATTGTAAAGAACGAAGCTCTTAAAGAACATCCTTGGCTTTTGTATTTTGCCACTAAGATCTTTGGTTCTGAGGGAGAGTTCTCGAGTTATGTTGACTCTTGCTTTCGAAACAAAGACAAATAATAAGTGGTACACTCTAAAAAATCTTTATTATTATAACTATCATTAATTAAAATGACAATTTGCTGGGTTGGCTGAGCGGTTAAAGCGCCGGTCTCGAGAACCGGTTTCCGAAAGGATGCGTAGGTTCGAATCCTGCACCCAGCGTTTTAGTTTTATCAAAAGCTATATTCAGCATTGTCTTTTATGCATTTAAATCTCTAGAAACAAAGAATGTTCAAAATGACCGTTTTGTTGCGGATTTTAGCTTAATAATATTGTATCAGTAACTGATACAAAAAATACAAATAGTGTATCAGTTATAATAACAATATTGAAACGGCTTTGCTGAGATATTATATTGAAAATTACTATATTATAAGCGGATTCGGCATAAAAAGCAGCAAAGACATAAAGGAAGCACTTTACAAGGCTGCGGAAAAATCAGATTTATATGTTGAGGAAAAGCAAGACTTTTACTCAAAATATTCGAGATTAACTTTTTTACACAGAGGAAGATTTTCATGGTCGGCAGGTTTTATATAGACGTAAAGGATACGCTGCCATATGACAAGCTTTCAGTGAAAACATAGTTGTTTTCTAATCAAAAAAAGATAGAAAAGAGTTTAAATTCACTTTACATGAACTTAGAAGAAGCTCTAAAAAGCTAATAATACTAATATAATCCACGGTTAATCCTGGAGAATAGCAAGTTTTAAATAATAACTTGTATTAGGATACACATGAGTGTAGAAAAGCCAAAGAATGAAGCAAAGAAAGAAGAAAGTGCTCCAGAAAGTAAAAAACCAGAAACAAAAGCGAAAAATAGCATTAAACTGCCTTTTTTAGGATTAGCTATAGTAGCAGTTATAATAGTTGTGGTAGCAGTGCTTTTCATCTTTGTTCTTCATACAGGCAAAGCAGCTAATGTATCCAGTGTTTCTTATACCCCTGTAAATTTGTTTACTTCAACGTCAATGTCTTCCTTAATGGGCGGAAACTGGACACTTTATGCGAATGAAACTGCAAATTCCAGTGTGATATCTGCCGATTCTTCATCTTTTCCGCCAGGAACGGTTTCAGCAGCATTGCAGGAATTTTTACCGTCATCCGAAATTTCAGCCATAGCATCAAATTCAACCAGCAATAAATCCTCAATTTACTATTTCTCATCCGAGGTTTTCTATCTTAATTCAACGGCATCAACTTCCTCAGTTTTAAGCACAGTAAATGGGCTCGTAAGTTCAGAGCTGTCAAATCAAACCGCTTTGAAATCAAATACAAGTTCCATCGGAAGTTCTACCTTGGTTTATCTGACGGGGAGTATAAAAAGCACTAACACTACTAACAAAGTAAGCTATGCATACATTTTCAACGGAAAAACCTTTATTATAGACGTGATGGATAACTCAAATTTCAATTACAGTCAGGCAAAAGAACTTGCAGCTTATCCTTTTTCCAATAGCCTTTAAAATACACCCTGAAACCTTTTAACCTTACTGGGTAAAGGCATTAAAAAATTCAATTGTTTTCATGATGCTTCAAAACTATAGTCTCTAATATTCTGTGAAACATTGAAAAAGAACGTAGCATTTACCTTTTTGTTAATCAAAACAGACGGCAGCCACATCTTGTCATCTTCCCACATCTCATTGAAGGGTATGTCTTTTATGTTAAACCATCTAGGCAGCATCTCCTCGCTTTCTTGAGGTTCACCTTCCCATTTTCTACAAATAAATATGTGCATTTCCTGATTAAACTCCGGCTTTTCATCAAAGAAGAATCTAATTACTCCAGTTTTGTAATATTCCTTCGGTGTACAGTATATCTCTTCTTCGGTTTCCCTTATCATTGCATCTTCTACGCTTTCTCCTTTATTGAGTTTTCCGCCGACACCGTTCCACTTGTTGACACCAAAACCCCTCTTCTTCATAGCCAGCAGTATTTTATTATCTTTAACAAGCAAACAAAGCGTGACTTTCCTTAGCTCTTTTTCACCGTCCATTATCTAACCTGTCCAGGAAAACATAAATATGTTTAAAGAAGTTTATGCATTCATCTACTATCCCTTTTAGTATTAAATCCACTTTGGATTTCCCGTTTATTTGTTGCATTATGTAATAGTTTCTTGATAGACGTTTTAAAAAAAGAATTTAAACGATAATTTCTGAAAACAATCATGGGAAGCGATTTAAAAGAATTGAGAGAAATAGCTAAAAAATTCATTGATGACAGGGACTGGAGACAGTTCCAGACTTCAAAGGATTTAGCTGAGGATATATCAATTGAAGCAAACGAGCTTTTGGAGCTGTTTCTATGGAATGACGGCAGGGAATTTGACAAAAAGATCAAGGAAGATAAAGAGATAATGCAGAAAATAAAGAATGAAACCTCGGATGTTTTATTCGGCTGTTTAGCAATGTCAGATCACTTAGGTTTTGATTTAGAGGAGGCTTTTCTGTCAAAGATGAAGGCACTTGGAGAGAGGTACAGCATTGACAAAGTAAAGGGCAAGAAAGTCAAAATTCCGGAAGATGAATGGCTAAATTCTAAAAAATAGTTTATTACAGATTTTATTAGTTTCTCCTTTTCTAAGTATTATTTATAAATCTTTCTTAAAACAAGAAAGATTTAAATAGTTCTATAGTATAAAATAGAAATGAGGTCAGAGGAGATTATTTTAAGGGAAATACTTGAGTCCTCCCTTGAAAAAAAGTTTACTTTTTCACAGTCTTTTCTGTCCCAAAAAACAGGAGTATCACTTAGTGTAGTCAATAAAACAATCAGAACACTGAGCAATATCTCCGGCGTAGAGCTTAATAGAAGAGGCTTTAATGTTATAGATTCCCAGCGGATTCTTCTATACTGGGCGACACGCAGGAGTTTATTAAAAGATGTAGTTTATTCGACAAGCGTAGAAGAAAGCGTCAGAGAAATTGAGGGAGAGATGCCAGAGGGAATTGCATTTACTGCATTTACCGCGTACAAGCTTACCTTTAAGAATGTACCTGCGGATTACAGCGAAGTTTACGTTTATTCAACTGATGAAGCAATACCGGAAATACAAAAAAGATTTACCGCAAAAAAAGGGATAAGGAATCTTTTTGTTTTGAAAGCGGATCCAATCCTGAAAAACAGAATAAACGAAAGGAAACTGAAGGATAATTCCGTTTCTTTGCCCCAGATTTTCGTTGATTTATGGAATATAAATAAATGGTACTCTAAGGAATTTTTAGATAAGATTAGCATGAATTTAGCAAAAATTGACGGTGAAGTACAAGCACCTTAGATTTTAGATACATGGAATTTTGGAATGAAAATATAAGTGATAAAAGCTGGGAAAAGCTGGTAGAGCTAAATAAGGAATTTGATTTTGTCCTTATTGGAGGGTGGGCTACGTTCATTTACGCTAGGCTTATAAAATCGAAGGATATAGATTTGATAACCGATTATGATGGTTTGAAATACCTAAATTCAAAGTACACTGTTTCAAAGAATGATATACTAAATAAATATGAAATAAAAGAGGATTTCTTTGATATTGATATATACATCCCATATTACTCGAAGCTAGCTTTGCCGGCCGAGGATATACTGAAAAAATTTAGGGTTAGCGTGGAAGGATTTTCATTGCCCACAAAGGAAGCTTTGCTAACTTTAAAGTTTTCTGCGTTTGTTTCAAGAAAGAACAGCGTGAAAGGCAGGAAAGATAAGGTAGATATAATCGGTCTTTTAGTCAGCGGTTTTGACGGTAAAAAACTTATAGAGACGTGGAAGGAATACAAGCATACAAGCTACATAAACGAACTAAAATACATCCTAGATACTGTTGACAACAATCTATTGGAATATCTGAATTTGAATACGCATTCATTTTCAAAGGAACGGAAGAGAATACTAGATGAAATCGACAAATTTGTTTAGGGTTTATCTAAAAAATTAAACTTTTATTTTATTACATAAGTCATACGCTAAAAACCAGTGTAATTACTTTTATTTATTCAGAACTCCTTGCTATCTTATGGCTTACAGCGTCGTTATAGGGAGAAATGAAAAAGACAGAGAAGATTACGGCAATAAAGCAACCATATTCTTGGGAAAGCAGTACATAACGATGGGGAATGTAACAAGCTTAGGGAATGACATAATGCTTGATGCATTGAGGCCGCATGTCGTTCTTATTGCGGGAAAAAGGGGCTCTGGTAAGAGCTATACCATGGGAGTCATAGCAGAGGGTCTGGCT
>JBBIPE010000034.1:0-5518 GCA_037443005.1 archaeon | reverse complement strand
ATAAAACTACACAAAATACAGCTAAAATACAGCGCTTTCTTGGAGGCTTTATTCGAACACAGAGCATTGTTAAAGGAAATCATTGAAAACCACATCATCATAAAAGGCCAGGAAATCTTCATCGAGAAAATATTGGAAAACTATGGAAAATAAGATAAAATGGTGTTTCAAAAGAGCCGGTGCCAAGTTCATAGACTCAAATCAGAATATAAGCGAATCTTTTCTTGAATTATCGGAGCAGACTCTGAAGTCGGCGGAAATGACGCTGAAAGCCGGCGACTTAGTCTGGTCAACATCAATGATATACTACGCAGAATATTATTCTATATACTCGTTTCTTTCTAGAGTTGGCGTAAAATGTGAAAACCATGATTGCTCGATTGAGATTGCAGAATTTCTTTTAAGCAAAGAGATTGATATTGGTTTGGTCAGAAAAGCAAAAGAGCTAAGGATAAATCGAGTAATCCTAAAGTTAAAGATTTTTTTGTTGATTTTTCTTTATGATATTAACAAAAAATGTCGCTTATGTTAAAAAAAATCAATGAGGAAAAGTTTATGCCTTTGTTACAACAGCTGCACTTAAACCGGCTTTTAAGGAAAAGAGCTACAGATCATAGATACTCTTTAAGCGCATTATTAAAAGATGGGAAAATCTTCAAAGTTAAGATTGACAGTGCCGTTTATTACATTTGAATTGTTTATATTGGACATTATCCGGTTACTTGGAAGGAGTAAGGATAAACTGCGCTATCTTTCGTTAAATCCAATGAAAATCAAACGAAAAAAAGATTTTCTGGCGGATAAATGCGCCAACCGGGATTCGCACCCGGGTCACTGGCTTGGGAAGCCAGAGTTCTGCTGCTAGACTATTGGCGCAGATTTCATTATTAGTACATTATTGTTTTTATATTTCAGATTAAGGAATGAAAAGCCTTATGAATCTCATAAAGCCTCTTTTTACTGTAAGCAAAAAAACAAACATGTCAACCTGCGATGCAATGGATAGAACTGCAAGCGCCAAAAAGAGCATGTTCATGAATTCCAATGTCTTTACCGCAAAACCCATGTTTATTTTATTATTTTTTGGCTTTAAAAGTTTGACAATTAGCTGTGAATAAGGTATTCACAAGTTTTATATATGTACATAATAAACTAATAATATGGCACTTTTCAAGAAGAAAAAGGAGACTCCCGTTAATCCATATTATAATGCGGCAAATCTAAAGCCAGTTGCAGAGACACAACCGGCTCCTGAACCTTCTCCTGTTGATAACCAGAAGATGGCCGAGATAAGACCACCGGAAGAGAAAAAGGGGACCACTATACCATTGATACCTGTTCCGAATGTTAAGATATCCGATATAAACCTGCAGCCTTCAAGAAGCGCAGGTATAAGCGTGCTTGATGCTTTGAGATTGGAGTCAAACAGCAAATCAATAGCTTTCATAAAGATGAGCGATTTCAAAAAAGTACTTGACGATATAAAGGAACTGGAAAAGAGGATAACACAGTCGCAGGCAGATTTAGATAGCTATTCAAGAACTTTAGATTCACAGAAGGAATACGTGAAGAATTATAATAACCTGATACAGGACATGCACAAGATGGTTGAAAGGATGTCAGCCTACCTTTCAAACGTAGAGGATTGATTTGGCAAAGGAAGAGATCGATGTAGATGTTTTTAGGAAAGTTGATTTGAAGGTAGCCAAAGTTCTTTCAGCGGAAGCCGTTGAAAAGAGCAACAAGCTGATAAAGATAAGGCTTTCCTTCGGTGATCACGAAAAAACAATTTTAAGCGGAATAAGAAAGGACTATTCACCAGAAGAATTGGTAGGCAAGAAGATAATCGTCATAGACAATTTAAAGCCGGCAAAGCTAATGGGCCTTGAATCGCAGGGCATGCTTTTGGCAGCAAGCGATGACGAGGGAAAAATTTCACTTTTAACAGTTGACAGGGACATAAAGGAAGGCAGCAGCATAAGTTAGATTTTCTCAGGCATTACGCATCAAAATCAGCATATAGAAAAATTTATATGTTGTCATTAATAACATAGTTATATATGACTTATATTGATAGAAAATTATTTAATGAAATAAAGGAGTGGGTTCAGCGCAGAGAGATAATTGCAATAAAAGGGCCCAGGCAGTCTGGAAAAACCACGCTGCTGAAGATGCTCTCTGCATGGCTTGAAGATAGCAAACATATCGATAAAGAACACATCATTTATACTACATTTGAAGATAGGGGAAAATTGGATGAATTTTCCGAAAACCCGAAGGATTTTATAGGGCGGAAAATCATAGACAAGGAAAGATATTATTTTCTGATAGACGAGGCGCAATATTGCAAAGACCTGGGGCAGAAGTTAAAGCTTGTATATGACCTATTCGAAAATGTAAAATTAATTATTACAGGTTCATCATCCCTGGAGCTTAAAAATCAAACCGGTAAGTTTTTAGTTGGAAGGATACTTGAATTTGAGCTGTTTCCACTGAGTTTCTACGAATTTTTGAATTACAAGGACAAAGGATTGGCTAAACTGTACGCTTTATGGAATGAAAGTTTATTTTCATTTATATCTGGAAAGAGGAAAATACCGGTTATAAAAAAGGAAAAAGACCCTCTAATAGGGGATTTGCTGAAATATTTAGATGAATACCTGACATATGGGGGATATCCTGCTGTAGTACTTGCTGAAAGACAAGAGGATAAGGTTCTCCTGCTAAAAAACCTTATAAATACATACATAGACCGGGACATATTCTCATTTTTGAAGATAACTGACACTTTAAAATTTAGAAGGCTAATAACAGCAATAGCCGCATTGAACGGCGGCATGCTAAATATAAATAAATTATCAAATGAGGTTGGAAGTTATTTCAAAGAAATTACAAATTTAATGGATGTACTGGAGCAGACATATACAATACGCAGAATAAACCCGTATAGCAAAAACCTTGTCACAGAACTTAAAAAAGAGCAAAAAGTATATTTTATAGACACAGGATTAAGAAATGCCCTTATTGATAACTTTACAAGCATTAACATACGGCAGGATGCCGGATTACTGGCAGAAAACTTTGTATTAAACGAACTATCACTAAGTTCAAAGCTGCGCTTTTGGAGGACGACCGCCAAAACTGAAGTAGACTTTGTAGTTGACGGCAGCCAACCATTGCCTATAGAAGTAAAATTCCAGAGATTTTTAAACACATCCGGCACAAAAAGTGTATACGGATTCTTAAATGCTTATGCCTCTGAAACCGCAATGATAATCACAAAGGATTTCTGGGGCGAAAAGACGTATCAAAATTCCAGGATATTATTCATACCCGTAGTTTACTTGTGAATGCATATGTTGGATTAAAAAATGCTTTCTCCACAAAGATTGGAAAAGTTGATTTTTGATTTTCAGGCAAACCCGTTTTTGCGTATTACCTCTATCGGATTGCCTTCAACGATTACAACATCCTCCGGCAGATACTTCCTGAATATTGGTGTATCATACCTTGAGTCCATCAATACGGTTGCGCACCTGTCGTTTGTGGAGCGTATCCCTCTTCCGGCTGCCTGCATCACCTTTATCATAGTCGGAAGAACCTGTGAGTATTCAAAGCCTTTGCCCGTTTTTTTGTCGTAGTAAATCTGCATTGCCTTCAGCTTTATTGACGGCGGCTCGAATGGAACGCCGATTATCCCTATAAGCCTTATCATGTTGTTTTTTATGCCTATGCTTTCAGAGAAATTACCGTTCATCACTGCAAAGAGAACTGATGACGAATAGGAAAGCTTGTCCATTATCTCGTTTTTCCTCTCCCTGTTCATGTTTCTTTCCTCCAGTACTATCCTTCCTTTAAACTTGTTTTCCTGATATACTTTGTCCATGAAAGAATAGGAAGGAAAGAAAAAAATCATATTATGGCTTATGTTTTCCATCAGATTGTCTATTTCACTGGCTATCTTTGAATATTGGCCTTCTCTGTCCGTGAATTTTGATGTAACCGCTTTGTTTATGATTATAAGACTGTTCTCTTGGCTTGCATCTCCCTGTACCTCCAGTGATTTTGAGCCTTCTATGCCCAGCAAATTGGAGAACATCTCTATCGGCCGGAATGTTCCGCTCATCAGTATAGTAGAATAGAAGGAATCTATTACACCTGAGGCATAGTCTGCCGGATCCAAAACGTTTACATTTATCCTCCTGCCCTTTTCATCTATGGAGACATATATTATGTCTTCTTCTCTTACTGAAAGCAGCTTTTCCACGAAGTTCTTGAGCATGAATGAAGCCGGTATATTGTATCCCTTTTCATGGAATTTTACTATTTCATCCATTTTCTGTAAATCGGTTTCTATGAATACATCTCTTATGTCAATTATGCTTTCTTTTGTAAGCTTTCTTATTTCCCCGATTACCTTGTCTATCTTCATTGCAATATCATTGTAACCCGCAATATTGGCTTCGGAATATGCCTTTTCAAGGTTTCTCTGCGATATTGAGAAAGAGTTCATTTCTAAGATTTTATTCGGCAGGTTATGCGCTTCATCTACTATAAGTATCGTATTGCCCGGGTCTATCTCTGTTCTTATCGTAAACCCCAAAGCTATGTTTGGATCAAAGGCATGCGAGTAGTTTGCAACAACAAGTGTAGACTGCTTCGCATTCAGCAGTGAAAGCTCATACGGGCACAGCTCAAGGTCTTTTGCAGATTCCATCACGCTCTTCGGATCAGAAATGCCTGAAGAAAGCGCCTGTATTACTGCCGGTTTGACATCCTTGTTTTTCGTAAATGTATTGCTGTAGAAATCGCACATGTTCTGCTCCCTTACGGCCCTGCAGAACTCGATGAAAAGGGACGGTTCCACAGCGTTCTCGAAAAGGCACATCGAGCGCTTGCCGTTTATGCCTGCAAACCCTGTTTTTTCCGCAGAAACCGCATTGATCTTCTTCATGGTTTCGTATACTATGTTCTGGTGTGTATGCCTTGCCGTAAGGAAAAGTACTTTGAGGTTTTTCTCCTTTGCTACTTTTACCGCAGCATAGAGCACCGCTGCGGTTTTTCCCATGCCTGTTGATGCTTGGATTATTATTTTATCCCTGTTTTTCACGGTTTCTTCAACGGCATCTGCTATCTCTTTCTGGCCTGTACGCATTGTTTTAAACGGAAATGAGATCATAAACCTTAATGTCTCTATATATTATAATTATTTTGCTGTAGTTAGGGGTAGGCATCTCTTTTTAACTTTGCGAGCGGGAAGTCTCCTTTTGTGGGGGATGAAAGCGAGCGAAATGTCTTTATAATTATCTATAATATTATATAAAGTGTGTTGAAAACATGGGCAGATAACATGACAATCGAAAAGAATAAAATAATAAGCCAAAAAGGAAAAGAAACAAGAGAAAGACGAAAGAGTCAAACTGCAAGGGTATCGAGATAAAATTGAACAAACATAAAATGTAGAAGCTAGATAATTTGAAAAGGCTCTTCCTTGAAGGCAAGTGGTTCATAAATTACA
>JBBIPE010000033.1:0-5759 GCA_037443005.1 archaeon | reverse complement strand
TAATATGGGCCCAGGGAGGTTCGAACTCCCGGCCTTCTCCGTGTGAGGGAGACGTCATAACCACTAGACCATGAGCCCTTACAATGATCCGCTGCCGGATGTAAGCGAGGAGCTTGCGAAAAACATTGAAACTCCTATCCTTACCATAAAGAATATCCCTAATCCTATAAGCATATACACTGGAACGTTTTTTATTCCGTTCCTTGCCTTTCCAGTGTTGAGTATACCTCCAAGCAGAGCGCTTGAAGCTGTGGTTATTATCACGTTTATAACCGAAATCGTTATAACAAGCGTTACAGATATATGTGGCAGCGTAAACCCGGAGAACATACCTAGAGTACCAGAAGGAAGGTTTGTAGCCGCTGTAGAACCTGATGTGGACTTGCCGACTTGATCGAGTATTCCTATAAGGAAGGAGGAAACACCGTAAAGCAATGGTCCGGCAAGAGTTGCAGCTATAAATATGAAAAGAGAGTAACTCTTGACCTGCGCTTTCATGTCATTTCTTATGCTTTCGTTCTGCAGAAGATTGCTTGCAAGGTTCTCAAGTATCAAGTGGAGCTCTGCACCCGCTCTTATTCCTTCAGATATTATCCTGACGCTGTCTCTGAAGAACTCCGAGTTTGTCATGTCATTCATCTCTAAAAGGGCTTCAGAGAATGTCTTACCTGCCTGCGTCTCTATAGCGGCTTTGTTGAGAAGGTAATTCAGATTCCCGAATTCTGGTTTCATTGAAGATATAAACGAATTCTCAGGGATCATCCCCGCTCTCAGGTTTGCAGCCATCAAAAGCAGCATGTCCGGAAGAACCTTTTCTATTTTTGCAGATATAGAGTCAGCTATCATAGAAATTAATGATCTTATGAGAAGCAATCCGCCGAAGAAAATTACAAGTGCTGCTCCAATTCCATACAATATAGAGTGCAGTAAGCTGAATACTACTATCGGGGCAATTATAGCGCCAATAAGCAGAAGAATCACTACAGTGCCGATAGTCTGGTCAAGGTTCTCGCCTCCTTTCTGTGCGTATATAAACTGCTCTTTAAGCCCGACCGTAAGCTGCTTTGGCAGGAGATTTGCGAGAAGAATTCTTATATCTTTTTTGTTTGAATAGTCTTTCATACTCCTATCGACGGCCTCCTGTTACCCACCATGCCCATAAAGAATATCTGGAATGTAAGGAGGAAAGGTGGAATAATATATACTATAGCAACAGTGTCGAAATGTGCCAGTGATCCAAGAATAACGAAAACCGACATGCCCAAACTCGGAATTACCACCGATATAAGCATGTATGCCATTGACATTGGTGTAAGCTCACCGGCATACTCTTTCATGTCAGACTGCTGCTTCTTGATAAGCATGTCATTTATAAGCGCCAGCGTTCCGGCTATATCTCCACCGGATTTTATTGCATTCAATATTATATCTATTGCTCTTCTCAATGACTGTGACGGGACCCTTCTAGCAAGATGATCAAGGGCTATCTCCTGCGGCACTCCGGATTCTATCTCCTCCACTGCAATCTTGAATTCGTCCGAAACCACACCATAATCCCCGTTTGCCACATCAAGAAGGGCGTTGAATATGGGCACGCCAGAACCAACCTTTATCATAATCTCCCTGACAGCGAAAACCACCTTCTCCTCTATAAGCTTATTCCTCTTTACACCCTGTAATTTTGGGTAGTTAAGAAAGTAGAAGAAATAAACAAGCGGCACAACCAGCACTAAAACCGGCAAAATTGCCTCTATTTTAAATGTCAGAAGGTTCTTCTTTATCGCTATCAATAGTATAAGTCCGGAGACGCCTAACATCAGGCAGGCAAGAACGATTGTAACGATGATTCCCGCCGCTATATAATCTATGTAATTCACGCTCATTGACGCCTGGACAAGATCCTGTTTAAGGCTTGGCACTACATTTCTAATGTTAAATGCGAATTTCTTTACCTTCTTTCCGAAGAAAAGTGCTTTTTCCGGAGAAATTATAACTGCGGGTATTTTTGCTTCCATTTAGATCACTTCAAGCTGTGACGGATCACCCTTGTCTTTTATAAGCTGCATTAGCTTGTCATGGTTCGTATAGTAGTTACTGGCAGTCAATCCGATAGTGTTTACATTGTTCATCTTGGTGTCAATCATCCAGTCCAATACACTTATTTTTTCCTTTAAATCGTCGGCCATCTCCTCGCTTGTCAATCCCGAATACAATGCAAGCTTTGTGGACAGTTTCTGTGAAGTGTTTATTGTCCTTTCGATTGCGTCAGTTCTAGGCTTCCACTCAAAAAGATTGTTTGTTTTAAGTTCTGTGACTCCGCTTATCTGTCTTTCAACTATCTCGGCCAGTTCAAGAACGCGTCTTACCCCTGTTCTTCTCTGTCTGAATGCGGTAATTATAAGGTCAAGTGTAGAAACTTCTATCTCAGGAAGGTCTATTGGCTCTGATATAAGCCTTTTTACAACCTGCTGTGCGGTCTCGGCGTGCATCGTTGCGTATACGGAGTGACCGGTCATCATTGCCTCGAAAAGTGTTTGTGCATCCTCTTTTTTTCTGATTTCACCTACAACAAGTCTGTCCGGCCTCATTCTAAGGGAGTTTAAAAGCAGATCAAGCATTGTTATTTCACCTTTTCCTTCAGCATTCTTCTGTCTGGTAAGCATTGGCACCCAATGCATATACTTTGGAAGGACAAGCTCGCTTGTATCCTCTATCGTTATTATCCTCTGGTTTGGAGGTATAAAAGGCAGGAAAACATTAAGCATTGAGGTCTTACCGGATGCAGTACCACCTGTGACAAGGAATGAAAGCTCATACTGCATTGCCTGCCATATGAATGATACAAGCTCCTTTGAAAGAGTTTTCCTGTTCAGGAAATCTATGACAGTCCACGGCTCGGCCCTGAACTTTCTTATATCCAGCGTATTTCCGTGAGTTGATATTGGATACAAAGTCGCGTTGACCCTGTCCCCGTTTGGAAGTTGTGCATCAAGCAGCGGGTTTAGATTCGTTATCTGCCTCCCTACCTTTCTTGCAATCTGCTGGGAATAGGCTTCTATTTTCGCTTCAGTTTCTATTCTTATATTCGTCTCAAGCCAGCCGTACTTCAGGTGGTAGACTTTTACAGGAGTTTTTGAATCGTTTATTACTATCTCCTCAAGATTCGGATCCATATCCAGGACTTCAACTATACCAAGACCGAACATCTCATGTAAAAGCGTGGCAGACAGCTCTATATACGCCTTTTCCTGCATGCCAGGGATTATCGACTCAAGCTTTTTCTGTACAATGTCAAGGAAATCCCTTTTCAGTGTTTCGGATGTTGACTGTGAAAGCTGCTGTATCTTAAGGGGGTTTTCCTTTATAAGCTCCGTCCTTATCTCAGTTAAAACAGCATTTATGCTTTGATCCACTACAGGGGTGGTTATCTGGTATGACATTGTAAATTTTGAGGGTATTTTCAGTATTTTAACATTAGCAGTTATACCATCGGATATAACATTATATTTCTCAACGACTTCAACTCCTTCCGTTTCCATTTATAATACTAATAGTAATTTTAAGCTATTATAACTTTAATTCTTTCAACCATTAATATTTTATAAAATTAGAATTTAATAACGTTTGAACATTAAAAGCCGTTTTTGACAAAAATGACCGGTGTTTAAATTTTTCATTTGAATAAAGTTTTATAGTATCTTTAAAGTTATCCATATAAAGATAGCCAGAGATTAGATTATGGTAACATTATAAAGAGACTATAAATAAAATGGAAAAATCAAAGAAATGCCCCACATGCGGTGCAGAAAATAAGGAGGGTGCAAAGTACTGCGAAAAATGCGGTACGTCCTTAAACAGTTCAATTTTTAACAAGACATCTAACGGTAGAGTAAGCCGCAATTTTAGAATATCCGGAAGCCGCATCTTTATACTTTTGATACCAATAGCAATAATAATCGGTTTTTACATATTTTTATTATTGACACCAACAACGCCATTCTCCTGGAACTTGCTTCCGGGGCGGAATGTAACACTGCCGGCAGGGTATTATACATTTGTTTATTCAAATCTTTCCAGTGTAAATGCAACCCTCTCTGGAAAATTTACGGCAAATATCACAACAATATGGGCAGCAGGGCCCTCATCCATAATATTCAATTTTCTACAGGGTAACAATACAAACTTAAGCTCCATTCAAAAATATATTATAGAAAACACAACATCAGCAGCAATAAATATCACATTTCCGGCAGGCAATTATTCGGTTGCAGTCTGGGGCATTAACTTTTCCTCGGACAAGGTTGTGTTTCCAGTCGGTTTTAATGTTACTTACTCCAAATAGTTTTTGAAAACATCGTTAGATATATAAAAATACAAGGGATATAAACTCTATGAACTCGGATTCCACACAAAGGTTTTTGGGAAAAGCGGTTTATTATGACAGGAGCAGGCCTGCGTATCCTAAAAAGATAATAAAAATTCTAAGGAAAGAAACAGGGTTCAGTAGAGACTCTGTGGTTGCGGATGTCGGCAGCGGCACAGGGCTTCTTACAAAGCTATTTTTAGGCAATGGAAACAAAGTATATGGAGTAGAGCCGAACGACGACATGCGTTCCGTTGCTGAAAGAAGACTATCTAAATATAAAAATTTCATAAGCGTAGCTGGAAAGGCTGAACGTACTGGACTGCCGGCAAAACATTTTGATTTGATAACAGTGGGGCAGGCATTCCACTGGTTTGATCCCTTAGCTGCAAAAAAAGAATTTACCAGAATATTAAAAAAGGAAGGTTATGTTCTCATACTTTTGTACGGCCAGAATGAAGCCTCTGATATAAAAGAGGACTACAAACGCATAGTAGAAAAATACGGGAGAAATCCTGCGCATGTTGGGAAGACCGATAAAAAAGCGTTTGATTCCTTTTTCGGAAAGGGGAAATACAAAAAATTCGAGGTTACTACCAGCAAATATCTGAACTTCGAAGGATTGAAAAGCAGGTTCTTATCCGCGTCCTATATGCCACGTTCAGATGAAAAAGGATACAAACAGATGGTAAATGACATAAAGCATATCTTTGAAAAACATGAAAGGGACGGGCGGGTAAAGATAGTATATAACATAACTTTTTACCTTGGTAGATTTAATGACACTAAAACTATAATAAATTGACCATCATTATTTGAATTTGTGACATTCTCCCATAAGCGTGTAGTTTCTAAAACACAAACTGATTTGAGGTCAATATACAATGTGGTGAAAAGAAGATATTAACTTCTTCTCAGATAAGGTTTGGTTTCCGATCTATTTTGATTTTACTAGAAATTTCAATATTTGGAAATTTTATATATACCTATTATATTTATCTAATATGTCACGGTTAAATTCCCATATATATTTAGACAGGAATACAGACAGAAAAATTTCTAATTTAACAAAAAAAGGCCAGTCTGCTTTAGAGTATATGATGACCTATGGTTGGGCTATTCTCATCATCGTTATCGTAGCAGTCATTCTCTACAGCATGGGTATTTTCAATCCATCTTCATCAATTTCTTTCTCAATAACAGGTTTTGCAGGTTTTAGTGTGCAGGCCAATTGTGTAGCCGGCCAAACTTTGATAGTATCATTATATAACGGTTTAGGGTATCCTGTTCAGTTAAATGAAGTCACTATATATTTCTCTAATGGCTCAAAGTTATCAGAGCCAGTAAACTATACTATGATTGCTGACCAGCAGCATGACTTTTTCCTGCAGTATGC
>JBBIPE010000032.1:0-5761 GCA_037443005.1 archaeon | reverse complement strand
GTTTTATGAATATGCTTATTATCCGAATAGCCTCAATTGAATTATAAAGAACATTTGAAAGTTCCTCTCCACTTAGAGTCCATGGTTTTCTGTCATTGAAATATTTGTTTACCTTTCTTACGCCTTCAAAAATAATATTTATAACTGAATATAGGTCATAATCCTCAAAGGCCTTGTTTATAGCCTCATTGGATATAAACCCATCAAGCTCTTTTTTACCACTTATATTTCCTTCAAATTTCTCAGCCAGAGTAAGGACTCTTGCGACAAGATTGCTAAGATCCGACATTAATTCACCGTTTATCCTGTTCTTAAGCGCACTCTCCGAAAAATCACCGTCATCCCATATAGGTTTCTCCCTTATTAGAAAATACCTAAATGCATCTGAACCGTATTTTTCGGCCATTTCTGAAGGATCAACTACATTACCTATTGATTTGCTCATCTTCTTCCCATTTACAGTCCACCACCCATGAGCAACAATCCTCTGTGGCAGAGGCAAACCTGCCGACATTAACATTGCCGGCCATATAACTGAATGGAACCATACAATCTCCTTCCCTACTAAATGAATATCAGCTGGCCAGAATTCCCTGAATTTTTCCCCGTCGGGCCAGTCCAACCCGCTTAAGTAATTCAACAGCGCATCAAACCAGACATAGACAGAATGTTCCTCATCAAAAGGAAATTTAATTCCCCATGATACACTCTTTCTAGTTATATCCAAATCCTTCAATTCTCCATTTAGTCTGGAAAGTATCTCATTCGCATTCTTTTCGGGAACTATTAAACCACTCTTTATTGCAGTTATTATATTTTCTTTGTAATTACTTAGTCTGAAAAAATAAGCTTCTTCAGTTATTTTCTGCACATCTCTGCCGCAATCCGGACATTTTCCGTTTATAAGCTCGCTTTCGGTTATGTAACGCTCATCCGGTATACAGTAAAAACCCTCATACTCCCCTTTATATATATCTCCTTTATCCCAGATTTTTTTAATGAATTCCTTTACCGCCTTTTCATGATAATCATCAGTTGTCCTAATGAATTTATCGTGCGATATATTCAATTTTTCCCACAAAAACTTGTACTTTTCACTGTTCTCATCTACTAGTTGTTTTGGTGTCTTTCCTTTTTCAATAGCAGATTTTTCTATCTTACCACCGTGTTCATCAGTACCTGTAAGGAAAAAAACCTTCTCTCCCAAAAGCCTGTGCCATCTTGCAAATATATCAGCAACTATGGTAGTATAAGCATGCCCTATGTGAGGTTTGTCATTCACGTAGTATATAGGTGTAGTTATGTAAAATTTCTCCATCAAACCTTCATATTATAGCGGAGGCGGGATTTGAACCACGCGACCTCTGGGTTATGAGCCCAGCGAGCACTCCTGGCTGCTCTACTCCGCTTTGATTTATTCTATAATGTTTTTATTATTTAATAACATTTAAATCTAATCTAAGTTTATAAACAATTCACATTTAATTCTTACTCATTTCTTTTTAAAGAAAATATTTAAATGCGCCTTACTTTTAGTTATTATGGCGGTTGTGATATCTCTAGGGGGATCTTTCCTATTCGATAAAATAAATGAAACTCATCTTGTCTTTAAGGAAATAAAAAAGCTAAATGAAAAATTTGTTGTAATAACAGGAGGAGGCCCTATTGCTAGAGAATATATAGATTTTGGTAAGTCTTTTCATTTAAAGGAAAAAGATCTACATGAAGTCGGGATAAAATGCACACATATAAATGCATTGATAATGTCAAAGGCTTTCAATGTAAATTATACAGATGAGGACCCTAGAAAAATAAAAATAAAAGGCAGGATTACTGTTACAGGAGGGTATTTACCAGGGTGGACAACTGATACGTGCTCTGCTTACGCCGCTGTATCAACACATTCCAATGTAATATTCAACTTATCAAAAGAAAAGGGAGTTTATGACAGAGATCCAAGGAAATTCAGTGATGTAAAGCTTCTGAAAAAGATAGGCTTTGAAAGACTATATTCACTCACAAAAGGGAAACGCGTACCGGGAATGAATTTTATATTTGATCCCTTAGCTGCCAAGATATGCAAACAAAAAGGAATAGAAGTAGTAGTAACAAGTGACTTAAAAGACATAGAAAGATACCTTAAAAACAAGGAGATAGAAGGTACTATAATTACAGATAACGAATAAAACTTAAATACTACTATATATATAGTATTAAATGCAACTCATAATAGCGGAAAAAGGCACCGCTGCAGAGACTATAGCCAAGAACCTTGCCGAAACAAAGATAAGAACAGAAGAATTCGGCCCTGTTAAAATCTGGTTTACAAAAATAAATGGAGAAGACACTGTTGTAATGCCGTTAAAGGGCCATATAAAAAATGTAAAATACCCAGAGACTTTCAGAAAATGGAATGAGGAAACATTAATGGAGATGATTGATGCAAAACTCGTATATGTGCCATCTGCTGAAGAAAACATTGAAGTCATAAGAAGATTCGCAAAACAGGCAGAAAAAGTGATAATAGCAACAGACTATGATACTGAAGGAGAGTCTATAGGGTTTGAAGCAATAGACATTGTAAAGGAGGAAAACAAGGAAGCAAAGATATACAGAAGCATTTTTTCTTCTCTTACTGCAAAGGAATTAAGCGAGGCGTTTAAAAATCTGCAGAAACCGAATAAAAATCTTTCTGACAGTGCAGATGCCAGAAGAGAAATAGATTTGATACTTGGTGCGGTTCTTACAAGATTTATATCACTAGCAGCACAACGTTTAGGAAATTCTTTTTTGTCCATAGGTAGAGTACAGACTCCAACATTGGCGCTTATAGTCAACAAAGACGCAGAAAGACGTACATTTAAACCGGAAAAATTCTGGAGATTCATCGCAGAGATTGAAAAAGGGAAAGACACATTTACTGCAGAATATGCAGATGGTAAGATATTTGATGAAAAAACTGAGAAAAGCCTGAAGAAGATAGTTAAAATTAAAACCGCTAAGGTGAAAAGCGTAGAGAAAAAAGAAAGAACGATAAATCCGCCAAAGCCCTTCAACACCACTTCCTTCCTTAGAAGCGCCGCTGCGATAGGCTTTTCAGTACCCAATGCAATGCGTATAGTCCAGGGATTATATATGAAGGGATATGTGTCGTATCCTAGGACTGACAGCGAAGCCTATCCACCTACATTGGAATTAAATGAGATACTCAATGAACTGAAAAAGTCCAGGTTATATGAAAAATCAGTAAATGAGATATTAGCAAAGCCGTTGCACCCTACAAAGGGTAAGGAGGCAAAGGATCATCCTCCAATTCACCCAGTGAAAATACCAACGGAAAAGCTAGGCTCATTGGAAATGAAGATATTCGATCTTATAGCTAGAAGGTTCCTTGCTACGTTATCGGATGAATCAAATGAAGAGACAATAAATGTTAAGATGGATATAGGCGGCAGCGAGTTTGTATCCAAAGGAAGCAGAATTCTTAGTAAAGGATGGCGTGGAGTTTATATATTCTCAAAATATGAGGAAAATATCCTCCCAAAGATAGATGAAGGTGAAAAACTAAGCGTTAAAAAGATAGATGAAAGTGAGGAGATGACAGCACCACCGGGAAACTATTCACAGGGAGGAATACTAAAGATAATGGATGAATTAAACCTAGGCACAAAGGCAACAAGACCGGAAATACTCAAAAAACTTATGGAGAGAAGATATATCTCCGCAAGCAGAACGCTTATACCAAGCGAAGTTGCCTTTGCAGTAATAGAGAACATGGAAAAAGTCTCAAAGGACATAACCGGGCCGGAGCTCACTGCGACAATAGAAAAAGAAATGAAAAAGATAGAAGAAGGACAGAAGAAAAAAGAAGATGTTGTAAATGAGTCCAGAAAGATGCTAAAATCGGTACTGGAGGACCTTCAAAGCAAAAAGAAGGATATAAAAGAGTTGATGCATAAAGCTCTTCTTCAGCAGTATATATTTGGCACATGCCCTAAAAGTGGAGGCAAGCTTAAATTGGTTGTTTCAAAAAAGAGCCATAAAAGATTTGTAGGATGTAGTGACTACCCTAAATGCCATTTTGGAATGCCTCTCCCACAATCAGGTTATATGTTTATATCACCGCAAACATGTGCAAAATGCAGCATACATATGATAGAGTGGAGAAGTAAGGAGAGTAGAAGAACTTACATCTTCTGTGTAAACCCTGCATGTAAAACAGAAAACAAAAAGAAAATAAAAGCCAAAGAGGAAAATAAAAAGCAAACTTAAAGCAGAAGAATCAATTCTAAAATATAATTAATATAGAAGATAGTTATTTTAGAGGTTAATATAGTTAGAGCCACTTGAATTCTGTGCTATAAAAACAATAGATTATTTTTAATAAAAACCCATAAGAAATGCATAATTTCTGCATTAAACTTATGAATAAAAAATTAATAATTTAATTTGTTTTTGGTACAAGATCAATGCATCTTCCCGCAGCTATGGTCAAACCCATATCCCTTATTGCAAAACCTGCAAGCTGTGGAATAACATCCGCCTTTTCTATTGAAAGTGGTTTTATAGGTTCCAAAACTACAATTGCGGCATCTCCTTGCTTTATAGTCGCAGGATTCTCCTCTGCAGTCTGTCCAGTCTTTGGATCCAGTCTTTTTAGGATCTTCTTGAACTTTACAGGCACCTGTGCAGTATGCGCATGCAATACTGGGCTATAACCTGCTGATATAGCAGTCGGATGGTTAAGCACTATTATCTGTGCAGTAAATTCAGTAACAACTGTTGGAGGTGCGGAAACTAATCCTGCTACATCTCCTCTTTTAACCTGATCTTTTTCAATACCTCTTACATTGAAACCTATATTGTCACCAGGCTGTGCCTGATCGAGGTTCTGATAATGCATCTGTATTGACTTTACTTCCGCAGTAATATGAGATGGTTCAAATATCACCTTGTCGCCAGGCTTCATAATACCACTAACGACCTTACCAACTGGAACTGTACCAACGCCCTGTATTGAGTAAACATCCTCTATAGGAATCCTTAAAGGCAGCTGCGTAGGTCTTTCAGGCAAAGGCAACTGATTAAGTGCTTCCAGTAAAGTAGGCCCTGTATACCAAGACATTTTTTCACTCTTAACTTTTAAGTTCTCTCCGTTTTTTGATGAGATTGGTATATAGTTTAGGCTCTCCGCATTCTGATACGAAGCCTTTACCGTTTTCATTACGGAATCCTTTACTTCCTTATACTTTGCTTCATTATAATCCAGAAGGTCCATCTTATTCAATGCAATTATAAGATTCTTTACACCAAATACTCTTGCAAGGTAAACATGCTCTCTGGTCTGCTGCATTACACCCTCTTTTGCGTCTACAACCAATACAGCTGCATCGGCTTCCGATGCTCCAGTAATCATGTTCTTTATGAAGTCTACATGCCCTGGCGCGTCTATTATTGTAAACTCATACTTATCAGTTACAAACTTCTCATGACTAAGATCTATTGTTACTCCCTTTTTTCTTTCCTCACCGGAAGTATCTAAGAAATAAGCAAACTCAAAATCTACTTTTCCTAAAGTCTCAATGTCTTTCTGAATCTTTGCTTTATCTTGCTCACTAAAACTTCCTGTTTCATAGAGCAGCCTTCCGACTGTTGTAGACTTACCAGAATCTACGTGTCCTATGAAAATCAAATTCATGTGTGGTTTACTTTCTGCCATATTTTATTCCTCCTTTTATTATTTTATCAAATTTTTGATATA
>JBBIPE010000031.1:0-5771 GCA_037443005.1 archaeon | reverse complement strand
TAAGCAGAGCAATAATAAATATCGCCAAAAAATCAAGATACGGCATAAAATTAGAAAATTTAAAGGGGATAAGAAACAACAGAAAACATACAAGAAGTTTCAATTATAGCCTTCATTCATGGTCATTCTACCAGCTAGAACAGTTCATAAAATACAAGGCAAAGTTAGAAGGCATCCCGATAATCTACGTTGAGGCGAAAAACACATCGAAAGAGTGTTCTCGCTGTGGAAGCGTAGGGATTAGAACAGGAAAGACATTTGAATGCCCAAGTTGTGGACACGTAGACCATGCTGACGCTAACGCAGGATTCAATATTGCGAAGCGTGAGCCTATAGGTATAAAAACCAGCATAGGTCGATTGAATAAAGACAGGGATTTATTCAAAGGGAACACTGATATCCCTAAAGGAGCAACTTTATGAATCTAAAGACTTCAAACCGTAACGCCAAGTGGAACCCCATCAATTTATTGGTGGGAGGATGTCAGATCATTGCAAATGAGGTTTCGGATTCGATATCCTACGGCGACTATAAATTAAAAAAATTGGATATTTAACATCAGAATTATAATTCTGCGTTAAGAATCCATTTCCATACGGGTATAAACTCTATTTCAATATCTCCTGTTTTCTCCAGCTTATCCTGGTCATACGTCAATATCATCCCTTTTTTGACGTGAAGGTTTTTCATCGCTTCTAACAATCCATCTATTTCTCTGCGTTCTGAATCTTTGTTTATCTCGTATGTAATCTGTATTGGCAACACCTTTTTATCGTACTTTACCACGAAATCCACCTCTTTTTTGCTTGTTTTAGACTTCCAGTAGTATATTTCCATGTTACCGGTCTCATGGCTTCTCCTCAGTAGTTCTACGGCAACTAGGTTCTCAAGCAGTCTGCCTTTTATTTCCATAAAATTAAAACTCATAGCTGTAACGAAGCCATTGTCGATGGCGTATACCTTCCTTGGACTGTTCTCTTGCTCCTTAAAAGAGAAGGAGAACCTCTTCACAAAAAACAGCAGGTAAGAGCTCTCAAGATAGTTTGAGTAACGCTCTATTGTCTTCACTGGGAGCCCCTTCCTTCCTTCAAGTGCAGTGCTTTTTGAAATGCTATTGTATGATATCTGTGATGCTATATTAGTAAGGTAAAATTTGGACAAAAACTTCAACTTAGATGCGTCACGCAGTCCATATCTCTCCGCAATGTCTTTAACCAGTATCGTATCAAAATAACTAGATAAAACAGCATTCTTGTCTGTTGACATTACCACCGCTGGAAAACCTCCGAACTTTAGGTATCTATCGAATGCTTCTTTTATTGCTGCTGAATTCTTATCTATTTCTAGCAGTGTTCCGGATTTTATCTTCTCTATGCCAAGAAATTCCTTGAAACTTAGAGGGGTTATAGTAACGGTTATCTGTCTGCCGGACAACAACGTTGAAAATTCGGAGCTGAGGAGCTTAGATGACGATCCCGTCACTATGAATTTAGCATCCTCCCTTTCGCTCAGGCCCCGGACGAAACGTTCCCAACCTTTTATCTCCTGGGGTTCGTCAATGACTATCACCTTCTGCCCTTTCGGCTTAAGATTTTTCTTATACGTTTCATATATTTCTAAAAAAAGTTTGTAGTCCCTTTGGAGGTAACGTTCGTCGTTAAGATCTATAATAAGGGTGTTATTCTTTTGCACTCCTCCTTTTATCATACGGGCCAGTACCTGCCTTGCTATGAAGGACTTCCCACAACGCCGAACACCTACCTCTGATATGATATTGTTTTTACCAGAAAGAAGTTTTAATATCTTTTCCACATAGCGCTTCCTTTCGCTGCCTACAGAAAGTTTATTATTGCCCCAGAAATTCCAGTCTTTGAGTATTTCTATCAGCCCCATTTCCATATGTGTCTTATGTGACACATACTTAAATACTTTTATATTTGTGTCTTATACGACATAAAATACTCAGCTTACGAGTAGAGACGGTTTCATTTCAGGAACCGCAACGGATTCGTTCCTGATGGGGAGAGAAGAATTTTCAAATTTGAATATCGCACTGGCATTATAATTACCTTTCTATTCCATTTTTCGGAAGTACTGTTACATCACTTTTACGTCCAGGAGCCATTTCCACATGGGTATAAATCTGATTTTTTACCTTCTACTTTTTCCAGTGATTCGTAATCCCAGGTTATAACCGAAAGATTATTGCAGTTTAATTCCTTTGATGCAAGCAGAAGCGCAGATTCCTCCCTTTTGTTTAGCTCCTCTTTGCTTGATATATAGCTAACCTGTATCAATTCTCTAACATTTAATGCGTCATAGACAACAAAATCGACCTCTTTGCCATCGGCTTTGCCATATTCTTTCCAATAAGAAATTTCAAACTGCTCGCTCTCCTTTCTGCTGATAAGATTGATAAAACACGCATTTTCCATTAGCTTTCCGATTGATTCTTCACTGTTCAATGCTGTTATAATCCCATTGTCAACGATGTAAATTTTCTTCAGGTTTACTCTTTGCCGTTTAAGTGATTTAGTCATTAAAGGCACGGGAAAGGCAAAGAAAACCTGATTAGCAGCATACAGAAGAGAGAGAAGCTTTTTCTTGCTTATGTTATACCCTAATTCCTTCAAAAATTTATAAGAGGAAGAAACGCTGAAATATTTTGATGTTGAAGAAACAAGCTGTCTCAGAAACGCATCCAATAATGACAGGTCATTGACTTTAAAACGCTCAGCTATATCTTTGTAGAATATAGTATTGTAATATGAGAGAAGTATTTTAAGATTTGATTTACTGTCATTATTTAATACTATCTCCGGATACCCTCCGAATTTAAGGTATTCCTTCAACTGATTCAATATCAGGCCCTTTTTTTCGGTGTAGCCTTCTATCCTCAATTTGTTTAATTCATACCCCCTTATGCGCAGAAATTCGCCGAAACTGAACGGCATAACCAGATAATCCAGATTTCTTCCCCTCAATGATGTTGATATTTCCCTGCTGAGCAGCTTAGAAGATGAACCAGAGATGTATATTTTAAATTCTCCACTTTCCGCCAGGCGCCTTACCAATTTGTCCCAGTTTTCTATAAGCTGGATTTCATCCAAGAAAAGATATTTCGGTTTTGAATTATCCGGCACTGATATCTCATAAAACAACTCCATAAGCTTCGTTAGATCTTCAGTTTTGATTTTATAAGACGCTCATCTTCAAAATTTATATACAATATATTATTTTTCGGTATGGATTTTGATATCTTAGATATCGTTCTGTATAACAAAAATGTTTTGCCAGCCCTTCTTGGGCCTATTACAGTTATTACCTTATTTGAATCCACCGGTAATTTTATGTCTCTTTCTATTGTTTTTATGTCTTCATGTATCACCCATTCAGAGATTACTGCCCTTAAATTATCAATCTTTCCGGCCATAATTTAGTTAGAAAATCTGTATATAAAGGTGTTTCCTGAGGAAACAAAATACATAAGAAGTTGTTTCCGTAGGAAACAAGATTTAGCAGTTCATCTTAAACATTTAGAATGTAAAATAACCGGCAAACCTACTTGGGCAGGCTGCTTTTTGTTATCTCTGCAGTATAGCCGTTCATACTCTTTATCGACATGTTGTAGTCTATGAATGAATTTGACGTGACTGAAACATTGGAAATATTGGAATTTACTGATATTGAAGCGGCAAGACTGCTCATTACAGGTATGCCGTATTCTGCTGACTTACAGCTTGTTTCCGTTCCTTTTAAAAGCTGGCTTCCACTTTTTGCGGCTGTTAAACTTGAATTGCTGTCGTTTAACTGCATTGAAAAAGAAGCCTCTGTAAACAGACATTTAAAACCGTCATAGGTGATGTTATAAGCCCGCAATACGGATATGTCATTTAACTTTAAACCCTGCAATATGGAATCAGTAAGATTTGCCATACTTTGATTTAAAGCAGTGCATACCGCATTTCCGCCGGTTGCTGCTGAATTTCCACACAAATATGTATTATTTCCTATGCTAAAGACCAAGGACGAGGAATTAAGACTGTATTCTATGCCATATACGGGAGTTGATACTGTAAAATTTGATACTGCTTCCGAATTGCCATTGCTGCTTTTTATCATTGATATTATGCCACTTGCATATTCTGAGCTGTTTTCTCCCGTGCCGTTTGAAAGCATAGCTGAAGTTGAAAGCGAGTAATTCGCAGAGTACAGTACATCCTTTCCAGCAGGTATATTATTTTGAAAAGTCTGCAGTCCAAGTATGTCACTGGATATTGTCTGCCGTAGTGATGAATTTACAGTGCTGTAATAATTCTGGTTTACAGCTGTGTTTTGACTGCTGTTCTTTCCCACGCCAAATATTAGCAGTACTGCGGCTATAACTAATATAGCGGCTAAAACCCCAAAAATAATGTATTTTTCCATTTACTTCTTCTTTTCTTCATTCATAGATTTCGGGGTTTCACCGCCGTGCCATGTAAGTCTCGGCCTTACCTGCACAGGGTATATCCTCTCTGAATTGTCATCAAGTATTATACATGCTCCCGGTAATCTGGGCAACTCCATAAGGTATTTCTTTATGTCCGATGCCATATAGATCTGCATTACCGTGTTCAAAGCGTCTATATCCAATTTTGCGGTGACATGCTGCGAGATTATTATATCGGACTGCGTGATTATGTCGGTGTCCAGCTTGCCCGGCTGCTGCGTTGCTATCACCAAGCCTATTCCCGGCTGTCTTCCTTCCTTTATGACCCTAGATAAAGCGGCAGTCGCTGCTGTTTTCCCGTTTGCCGGCAGGAATTCGTGTACCTCATCTATAAACATCCATACTATCGGTATTCTCTTCTTTTTCTCCTCCTCTTCAATTTCCGTTGAATTAATCTCCCTTAACTCCTCGATTCTTCTTTCCATGGATCTTATCTCAAGTACCCTCTTTGAAAGTATGGCTATTACAAGCGCTCTTAAACTAAACTCTCCTATTGAATGCGAATAAAGGCTTATGTCCAGTATATTTATATTTCCCGGTTCCAAAAGCTCCTCTATTTTAGTGCCTTCCTTCTCAAATAAGCCCCATTGCACCGCAGATTCAAATCTCTGTTTCACTGCCTCTTTTACAGTGTCTTGTGCTGCAATCTGGGAGTCTATCCTTTCCATTATATCTTTTATATCATACGGCCTGTTTTCCTCGGCCAAAGATTCAATGCACTGGTTTATCAGTATTCCATATTCATCGTTTATCGAAAACCCGAATATTTCGCACCAGTCGCTTACAGAAAGCTCGTTTGTTGATACGGAAAAGGGATAATCTGCCATAGATATGTTTTCCTCCCTTATTCTGTCAAACGAACCTTTGGGAACGAAGATTCTTATATTCTTGAAGTTGGCTGGCTGATAATTCCATTTTTTAAGTATATCAGCTTCCTTGTAATTCGGGCTCTTCATCGTCCAGTATATACCCATTGTATCTATTATCAAAGATGTTACATTCTGGGCAATGTCATCATCCAGCGAAGCCAGACCCTCTGCTATGACTCCCATAGTATAGCTCTTACCGGAGCCCCTTTTTCCCGCAATAAGAACGACATGCGGCCTCAATGCATCAAGCATTATGTCATT
Source organism: archaeon (assembly GCA_037443005.1). Classification (GTDB taxonomy): domain Archaea; phylum Nanobdellota; class Nanobdellia; order Parvarchaeales; family Parvarchaeaceae; genus Parvarchaeum. The sequence continues at coordinate 149 of JBBIPE010000031.1, read as the reverse complement.
CCCTAAGCTTGTTACATTCCCCATCGTTATGTACTGCTTTCCCAAAAATATGGTTGCTTTATTGCCGTAATCTTCTCTGTCTTTTTCATTTCTCCCTATAACGACACTGTAAGCCATAAGATAGGAAGGATTTCTGCATAAATAAAAGT
>JBBIPE010000030.1:0-6988 GCA_037443005.1 archaeon | reverse complement strand
AGGATAACAAGGATAAAAACGAGATAATAAATCTGGCTTGCACCGCTGAAAGCATAACTTTGCATATGCTTCTATAGCCTGTCAAATATTAATTTTTAACGTTAAAGGTATTAATATTTGTTTTAATCCTTGATTATTATGGTGTTTAGCCAGTCGAAAGTATTGCGGGATAACGATTCTGAAAGAATTGTCAAGAAATATAACGGTTTGAATTCAGGAAAGTGGATGTTTTCTCCACTTTTATGGCTTTTCTACCCTTTTGCTATATCATCCAAAAGCAGGCTTGAAAGAGAACTTGATTTCCTGGACTCAGATAATGATATTAAAAAGCCAAAGATTTATGATTACAGCTTAAAAAATCGGGAGATAACAAGAGAATACATAAATGGCACGGTAAAACCATATGATGGCAGAAAGATAGGAAAGGTTCTTTATGACGTACATAAAAATGGATACTCTCTTGGAGATTCAAAGCTTGATAACTTCATATGCGACAAAAATAATGCATACATAATAGATTCAGAACAGTCGATAAAGACAGAGCGTCGCAGATACGTCTATTGGGATGTTTCTCTGCTTTTACTATCTGCGGCTTATTATAATTATTCTGAAATAAAAAATTTCAAATCATTCATCAGTGATTTTTCGGAGAATTATGCTTACTGGCAGGAATATAAGCATAATGCAATAAAAGGGTTCCATTCAATGCTGTTCCTTTTGATGCCGACACAGCATATAAAAGCTCTAAAAGAAATTTTATACGGGTGAATCGGTATTTTCTATACTTTTCGTCGTTTATTGCGTAATTGATAATTTCTCTGTATCTGTTTTCAGTATGTAATTTGCTCCAAAAAGCAGCAAGTATAATAAAGATTCGCTTTGGAAGATATATTCATTAACTTTTCAGCAACTGCATGAGACTTTTTTTATTCTCATCGCTTAATTTATAAAGTATAATTGCTTCGGTAGAATTTATACTGATTTTTTAAGCCGTATAGCCCATTCAGCAAGCTTTTCAACGACAGTTTTTATAAGCGTTACAGTATCGTCATCAACGAAAAGCCCATTTTCGACCTTATCCCCCGCTCCACCTATAAAAACCTGCGGTCTTTCTAGAGGATGTGCATTGAGAAAGGAAAATATCTGTCTTAGATGATATTGTGCAACGGCTGTTCCTATTATTGCACCGCCGCTTGCACCTATTGTTGCAACTGGCTTGTCATCAAAGGAGTTATCTCCGTATGGTCTTGAAGCCCAGTCTATTGCATTTTTTAAAACGCCAGGTATAGACCTGTCATATTCCGGAGTTGCAATTAGAACCGCATCAGCATTTTTTATCGCATCCTTGAATTTTTTCACGCTTTCAGGTATCTGTGTCTCCTCGTCCTGGTTATAAAGAGGTATACCATTAAGGTCAAGTATGTCTATATCTATATTTGCAGGAGCGTATTTCTTAGCCGTGTTTATTATAGCCTTATTGAATGAATCCTTACGCAGGCTTCCGGCAAAAGCCGCTATAACTATTTTTTCCATTTGTTTAATATCCTTTAATTATATATAAATATTTCTATAATATCGCATAAACGATACTATCTCGTAAATGTCAACAAATTTGACTTGATTCCGTTAAATAAGTCTATAACTACAGTATTCATGTTTATCAGCTTAAAACCGAATTCCTCAAAAAATTTCTGGTAATTTTCCGCTTTTCTGTGGGAATGGCCATATGCGATGTATGATGAGGGCCAAATATGGTATTTTAGTTCAAGCGGTGAAAATACAAGTTTTCCGCCCTTGTTCAATGTGGACACAATGCTCTGCGCGAAAAGAAGATAAGATGGCTGAAAGATAAATGAATTTACCGCTATAATGCTGTTATATTTTTTATCAGAACTGAATTTTTCAGGAATCCCGTTTATAAATCTTATCTTATCCCCGAATTGGGTCTTAAGCTTTCCCTTTATTTCTGGGGAGAGCTCAATTGCATCAATCTTCCCGTATTTTTTGATTAGTTCTCTTGTAAGTTCTCCATAACCAGGATTCACCTGCAGTATAGGCGGCTTAAGATCATTTATAATTGCAGTTATCTTTCCTACAATTTTTTTATCAAGGTAATTTTTATATCTGAAGAATGGATAATTCGCTTTTGAGGTGCCTGAAAACTGCTCAAATGAATAAACGGAACGGTTGTCAAATGCGTTTCTTATCCTGCTGTACTCACCTCTGAAAACGGGAAAATGCAGTGAAAGGAAGTAAATTGCATCAACAATCCTCCAGCTTACATTGAGCAGATTCTTTATCTCGCTTATTTTAATCCACCTTGTATCAAGCGTCTCTTTGTCTTTTAAATCCAGCGCTCTCGGTTGTCCGGAGAAAGAGTTTACAAGAAAGAAGTAGTCTGTTCCAGAGTTTATCCAGTGAACCGCCTGGTTTTTTATCCCAAGCAGCGTAATCTTCTGGACATCTAAATCAACTTCCTCTTTTACCTCTCTTTTTAAAGCCTCTTCCGGACTTTCTCCATTCTCAATACTTCCTCCAGGAATTTCCCATAGCCTGCCGACCTTAAGCTTTCTTAAGTCTATTAGCAGAGAATTATGTTTTATGATAATAGCAATTGCTCCGCCATTGCTTCTTTCCATTAATATTTATGAAATTCATAAAATTAATCCATTTTTACAGTCATAAAAATAATATATCCCTTGGCGTGACTAATATGAAATGGAAAAAACGGACGAGAAGGAGGTTACCTTCAAATTCTTTCTGATTTCGAGGGCCACAAGGAGCATCTCATTGATATTTGTCACTCTTTCACTGCCACTTTACCTTTTTGCACTCCACTATCAATTGATTTCGATAGGTATAATATATCTGGTAATAATGGCCTTTAATGGCGGATTATCCCTTATATTAGGTGCGATAGGAGACAGGATAGGATATAAAAAATCGCTTATAATAGGAGAGGTTTTTCCTTTTATTGCACTGATATTATTGGCTTTATCAACTAACTTTTTCATAATAGCAACGGCGGCTGTTCTAGGCGGAATCGCGGGTGTTGCAGGCGGAATGCGCGGCACATTCTCTCCAGGTTCCACAGCACTGATAGTAAGTAACTGGAAAGAAGAGAAGGAGAGAGTAAATAAACTTGCAAAAACAGTTTATGTCGGATCCAGTTTTGCAATGGTCGGAAGCCTTCTTCTTTATATGAGGGGTTTTTTCATATCTTCAATCGGCGCAATAATGAGTTTTAGGATTTTATTTGGTTTTTCCGCTGTTTTAGTCCTCATCTCACTGATCTCCCTGCTGTTTATAAAGGAAGTAAAACGTCCTAAAAAATTGCACAGAGTGATGCAAAAAGAAAGTTTTTCATACTCTCTTAGGGTAATCTCTGCTAATGTGCTAAATGGTTTCGGCCTTGGGATCGCAATGCCTCTTCTTCCTCTCTGGTTTGCGCTTAGATTCGGCGCGACAGACAGCATAATAAGCATAGTTTACACTATTTCATATGCAGCGACCGCAGCAGCGGGCTATCTTGCATCAAAAAAGATTTACAGTTCTAAGTTTTCAACGCTTTTTACCGCGTCCTACACAAGAATTCTGCAGGGTGTAATGCTTATACTAATAGCATTCTCCCCTCTTTATTTTATATCTGCAGCCTTCTTCACCGTACGTTCTTTTATTGCAGGTTTCGGTTCTGCATCCAGAAGTGCAGTTAACATGTCCGGTATCAGCTCGCAGGATTATGGAACTGCATCCAGTGTTATGGGGCTGGCAAATAGATTCTCACAGACAAGCACAGGATTATCCGGCTATCTTATGGATGTTTCATTGCCTTTCCCTGTTTTTATTGGCGGCGTAATACAGACAGTTGGAGGTTTTGTTTATTTTAGGGTTCTCTCAAAGAGAAAAAAATAGTGTTTGATATATTTTTATAAAAATAAATAATTCTATATATATTTTAACAATGTGAGCAAAAACTCTACTCAGTTGAAGATCTTAATCATCAAATTCAAGCCGAAAAATATCCATTTCTTCGCTTCTTTTTACGGGTTTGACTTTTTGTAGGTAGCTATCTAAGATTTTTATCTGCGGTTTTTTAAATCCATCAACAATTGCAATATAGCCACCCCTGTTTATTGCGGGGACAGGCATAGAATTTCCACAGGATGATAGCACCTGTAGATCAAGATCATTTATCTTTAACTCCTTTAATATTCCCGCATCTGCACATATCTCAGCAGAGGTTTTTAAACCGTATATATCTACTATGGGATATTCATCAAAAGGATATGAATAACCCTTTTTTTGCATGGTTTCAGAGGGATAAAGCTTGAGATTTCCTGCCATATTGAATCTTGATCCAAGGCCATCCCTGAACTTATAAATATTACTTATCACTTTACCCTTCTTTATCACCGGCATATGGTTGTAAAGCACTTTTTTATCATCATAAAACATGTCAGTCCCGGGGTAAATAACCATATCATATTTACTGCTTTCTCTTAAAAGATCCTTTACTATTTTGTTGTGCTCTTTTTTTGAATGAGGTATGTCAGGTATACAATTAAATTCTTCCAATCCATTGTAAATAGCATCTATTAAAATCTTCTTTGCATCTCTTGGTGCATACTCTACATAATCTGGAGCATTAAACATTAAATCTATGCTCTTTTCTGGTTTCTTTCTATTAAGCATTTTTTCTGTAAATACCCCCGGTGGGCATGTAAGACTCCATTCCGGGCAGATAAAGACACCCACATTATTCTCTCCGGCATGCCTTATATCTTCAATTACTTTATATGGGCTTCCGTAACGACTGGTTTCCAGATTTTTCATCGCACCTAGCAATAATTCTAATTTCATTTTCTTATTAGAAAGTAAATAATATTAATACTTTTAAGTGTTTTGTAGCCATTGATATTGTGTTTTATTACAAACAAGAAAGTCAAATACAGAGATATCTCATCTTCCCCAGCTTGTTATATTATTTTTTTATAATCTTATGATAATAGAATAATCAGCATAAAAAGAAGTGCACAATTCTAATATCAATTTATTCACAAAAGCATTATCTAAGGAGGTAACTGCAGATGGCTATATATAGCGTTGTATCCTATAAAGAGTGCTGCGAATGCTGTTACTATCAAAAGAGCAAACAGAAACCAGTAAGCGTATTTTCCACTGCTTTTTGCGTTAATATAAACTAATGGGGAGAAAATCGCTGATAATGCAGCTGCAATATAGAATCCTAAAGCGGATATTAAATCAATACCTCTTTCTAGATGAAAATTATACATGGCTGCTGCACTTATTGCTATATAAATTCCGAGGAAGACTGCAAATATAGAAAGAATCCTGACATCCATTTTTTTGTATATCATAAACGCGCCAGCTATAAGTATAAGACCTAATACTAGCAATGGATCTCCAAAAAGCATGTTGTATGCACCCGGTAAAGGCCATGTGAATGACATAACAAACCCACTAACTGCGTCAAATATACCAAATATAAATGTAGGAACTACTAATACACTAAGGTCTTTTTTGCCTTTTAATGACAAAAAGACATAGAATGCTAAAACAAGAGCACTCAACCCCGTTAACAGCAACATTACTGCCAATGAATCTATAAACGCCATGATATCACTAGTATTTTAATATTTAAATACTATTAATAACCACTTGGTTATCTATATCTTTTCTTATTCTTTCGCATTTCCGGGTTGGTATACTTATTCCAGAACAGTTTGTACATTTTTAATCTGTCCGGTATATCCCTTAAAACCGGAATGAATGGCAGGAAAAGAAGGATCAAAAAGGCAAAGAATGCAACTAACCCATTTTCCAAATCAGTCCACCATGGTATATTTGCAGTTTCTATCTCAAGAGCATTATAAGGTATCAGCCAGTACGTTATTGACCATGGCGGCGCTCCGACCTTAAGCATGCCCCACTGCGCGGTCCTTAATCCGTAGATATCAGCAGCTTTTGTCAACGCTCCCGTATCATAAAGGAACCTTAATGTATATGTCTCATCAAGGCCGCTGGAGCTTTCATTCTGCACAACTAATTGGTATTCTCCGGTTTCCGCCATTTCAGTAAGCTGTGCGGTTGCAACCATTAAAGGATTATTGGAGTTAAAAGCGCCGGATAGAGAATTGTTTGCACTGAAATAAGCGTAGGCCTGTGCCAACTCCTTTTCCTGCTGCGATTTGTTTTGCGCATTGAAAACCGCCATTTCATTTGTTTTATTCGAGAAAGCTATATATTTTGAATACGGAACTGAGAAATATACGGCTCTTGTACTGAAAGTGTACGGGTCTATTGTATCAAGGTAAGTCGCAGTGCCGGAAGTAAAATTGTATTCCTGCAATAGGGTTACAGCAGTGTTTGAAGGGCTGGCTGTAGCGGCCTGGCTTATTGTAACTGGCGGTATATACGGAGAGCTGAAAACGAATGCGAACACCATAACGATCACAAAGATATAAATCATCCTTCTGTACATCTTTTTATGATCTGCTTTAACCATTTTATATAGGATATCTTTCCTATACGGTTTGCTTAAACCGTCTTTCTTGACGAGTGAATAATGGAGGAATATCAGAAGTATAAGGAGTATCGGTATTATTGCGATATGCCATCCTAAAACAGCACCCTGGTTGAGCGGGTTTACCCAGAATCCAAGGCCCATGCCGTTCCATAGATCAGCACCGGCCTTATCATTCCACTGCGAAAGAAATCCACCCTGCACACCTATACCGAAAGCGAATTCAAGCAATACAAGCATAAGCAGCACACTGCCTATCATCCACACAAGTTTCTTCTTTTTGAATGCAGAAGTGGAAAAATTAACGAATAAATGTACGAACATCAGTGTAACAAAAGCTTCGGCTGCCCAGAGATGTATGCTTCTGAACAGTGTTCCCACAGCAGTGGTATCCCACCAGTAAGGCCCGAATATCAGCATTATCATCCCTGTTACTGCAAGTAT
>JBBIPE010000029.1:0-7312 GCA_037443005.1 archaeon | reverse complement strand
TGCAAGTTTCTCGGAGAATATTATATCCTCACTTCCATTCACTCCTGCTGAAACAAGTTTTATTTTTCCCAGCTCTTTTTTGGCTATGGCGGTAATAAGAGATGAATCTATGCCACCCGAAACTAGTGCACAATCAGGCCGGCTTTCCATTATATGTGAAGAAAGCCCCTTTATGAGGTCTTTGTTTACTTTATTGTTTTCCTCAAATATCTTAAGGTTTATGCTGTTGTCCTTTATTTTTATTCTTGCGTTCCCAGGAAACACAAATCTCCAGCTGAGAACCATTTCACTCTCTGATTTTAAGTTTATCTTGTCTGTAACAAGCTCTTTAATGTTTGCTTTCATATATTTTTATCTTCAATTTATCTCCAACTTTTATATTGCACTTTCTGTTTACAGGCAGCTCAAGAACATGCCTTGCATTATCTGGGCCGTTGTAAAGCCTCCATTTTCTTGCTATAGTCTGGTGAAGCACCTTAAAGTTGCTGTCAAGCCATATAACTCTTAATTCAAACCTTACAAAGTTCATATGTATATCTTTTACATCAGGAAGGAATGCTCCATATCTAGGATCTGAAACGAACATTAATCCAAGAATCTTGCTCGACATACTTCTACAGTATTTTACTCCCTTTGCGACAGCTTTATTGTCTTTGTAGAAATCACACTGCTCTCTCATTTAAATCTTTTTCCTCCCCGCAAGGGTATACATATAAAAATCCATTCATAAAATTAAAATTCAAGTTCCTTTGAAATGAAGTCCTCTAAGCTTATCTTCTCTAATTTCTCCTTCTCATCTTTCTTTGCCATGTTCATTGCAAGAAGAAACAGTATTAATCCTATACTGTTTCCGCTTTTATTATTTCCAGGTATTATAAGGTCAAGAAATGCAATACTATTGTCAGTGTTTGCTATTCCTGCTATAGGAATTTTTATCTTCTTTGCATCGTTTATAGCTCTTTTGTTTGACTTTGGATCAGTTATCAAAAGGACCTTTGGCTCGAAGAAATTCTTATAGCTTACATTTGTCATGGATCCCGCAAGATACCTCCCAAAGTTCACACTTACATTCATAAGCTTTGAAAAGTTGTAAACTCCATAGTAAGCGCTGTCAAGTGTGGAAACTAGCAGGATATCCTTTCTTTTGTAGTTATTTAGGAATTTTGCAGCGAGTTTTATTCTTTCATCTATAAGTTTTATGTTGAGTATGGTAAATTTGTTTGGTATCTTCTTAAATATGAACCTCTCAAACTCCTTATTATTAGCGTTTGCGCCTATTCTCGTTCCGTATGTTTTATACGCTTCCAATTTGTCTATTTTTTTAAACACCATATCATCCAAGTTCAATTAACCTGTTTATTTTCTCTATCCTTTCTCCTCTATTAATCCCAACTTTTAAATACTTTGCGTTTAGCCCAACGGCTATGTCAGATATTATAGGTATTGCAGTTTCCTCGGATCTATGAGATACAACTTTGTCAATTCCGAATTTATCCGCTAATTCCGAGTATTCTTTCACCTTATACATCAATGCAACCTGGTTAGGTTTTATTAAGGTAGAATTTATATTTGTATGAACTTTTTCCAGTCTTTCAGTTGTCGTAGCCGTAAGATCATCGCCTACAACCATTGAGTTCTTCACAAGCTTCATAATCTCTCCATAATCTTCAGGTAAGGTCTGGTCAACCGGATCCTCTATAAAAAATATATCAAATTCTTCTGCCAGCTTCTTTGTAAGATCTATCTGTTCTCCTCTGTCTAATTCGCTTTTCCCATATATCGGTCTTTTATAATGATATTTCCCGTCTTTGTAAAATGTGGAAGCGGCAAAATCCAATCCTAATCTTATATCCTTTCCGCTTTTCTTTATTATGTTTTCTATTGCTTGTCTTACAAGTTTTATGGATTCATAATTGTCAAGGCCGCTTATGAATCCTCCTTCAGGATCCACTCCTCCTAAAAAGCTATCTGTTTCATTTTCTAGTAGTCTTTTCACTTCTTTGTAAACTTCAAGCGTAGTTTCTATACTCTCCTTATTCGTGTCAGATATTGTTGTCACAAGCACTTCTTGAATGTCCATTCCCAAACCGGAGGCGTGCATTCCTCCTCCAATCATTTTACATACTGGTGTGACATTATGCTTGCTACCAAAAAGTTCGTATGGCTCTTTCTTAATTTCGCTGCTTAATCCATATATTAATGCATATGACAAAGAAAGTGACGGGCCCCCTATAAATTCCTGCGGAATTTCCTTCTCTATTGAAAATATGTCCTCTATCCCATTTATTTTCCTGCCGACAAGTTTTTTCAGGTATTCATTAAATGCTATTATCTCTTCATCAATTCCCTTCTTAAACTGATCTACCTCATACTTACTGTTGCTTTCTCCTTTAGGTGAAGACCCACGGAAATCACCTTTATCCGTAGTTACTATAACCTCCACGGTAAAATTAGAATTTGCATTTAGTATCTTTAAAGCTTTTGCGTTTTTTATTTCCATCTTTATTAAAGGGTTTTCTTTTATTTAAATATTTTTTCTATCTTAATTATTGAGGAAGAAAAATCAATGTTCTCATTTTTTCCTGTCCCATTTATTATTTTTATCACTTTATCGACAGTTTCTTTAACGTTTTTGCTGTTGTTAACTTGGAATACCTTCTTTTTTGTTTCTATAGCCTCCAAATAAGTTCCGTCTATAGCTTCAAACATAACATTATCATAAATCTTTGATTTGCTATAACCCCTCTTTTTCAGTCTTTTTGCCAGTATTAAAGGTTGAGTCCTAAAAACTATAACTAAATTTATTTTACTGGAATTTATAAGGTGCGACATATGTGATACCACGATTGAGTTGTCCTTTATTACGCTCCTGAATGCAGAATTCAGCTGGCTTAAGCTTATTTCTCTCTCCTTTTTTCCGTTTTTTAAAATCTTTCCAAGGTCTATCACTTTATATCCGATTATCTTCGAAACAATCTTTGCAACGGTGTGCTTACCTGTACCCGGCGTCCCGGAAAAAGCTATTATCATAGATTATCATTAGTAAATAGTTTCAATTTCAGCGTATATTTATAACATACTATGAATTTAAGTTTAACAGAGGTGAGTAGGAAATCCCACACGCTTTAGCAGTTGGGAGGATGTCACAAGAGATACAGCAAAAATGTGTATAAAAGCACAGTTAAACCTTTTAATTTTGCGGGAGCTTATTTTTAACAATGTGAGCGGGAAATCCCACATCCTTTAGGTGGGATGAAAGCGAACCCAAGAAAAGAATATAACAACGAAATGACAAAATAAAATTATGGAAGTAAGAAGAGCCTACAAATTCAGAATCTATCCGCTATCTGAAAGAGTATACTACTGCAATAGATGCGGATTGCAGATAGATAGAGACACAAACGCAGCAATAAACATACTCAAAAGAGCTATCTTTGGACAAAGTAGAAGTAACGCTCAGGGAGATTCAGTAAGACCTCAAAAAGAGGCAGGAATCAAAGAACCGAGAACATATCCTGCAATAGCATGGGAAGCCCACACGCTTTGGCGGTTTGGAGGATGTCACTTGTAATGGAAGACGAAAAGATAATACGAATGCTCAATAAAGTGGATAAAAAAATATTGCTGCTGCTGGAAAAAGAGGATAAATTCTCTGATGAAATAGAATTAACCACAAAACTCGAGAAGTCTGCAATAATAAATTCCGGCAGAAAGATGATGACCCTTGGCTTAATAAAGATAGAAGGGATAAGTAAAGAGGAAGTCCAGCTTACTGAAAATGGGAGGAGATACCTAAAAGAAGGTTTACCTGAATACCGCGTTTTCAAATTTATCAGCAGCAACGGTTCTGTTGACTACAAAAAACTATCTATTGACCTAGGAATGGATAAGAATGAGATAAATGCGGCAATAGGCTACCTTAAAAAATCTGGAATTCTTACAGAAAAAAACGGTATACTAAGTGTAGAAGGCGAAAAACATGATTATATAGATGAAAGGAACTCTATTTTGTCCTCTATAAATGACCACATGCCTGCAAACGCGTCTCTTTTCACAGATATGTTTAAGAGAGGGATAATTGAGAACATAAGCAGTGTAAGAGAAAAGTTTTCTATAACTCCTCTGGGTAAGATAATCATCAAAAATGAAGAATTCTGGGTTGATATGATAGATAAGCTTTCAAAAGAGAATATAACGAACTGGGAAAACTTGAAGTTCCGAAGATACAGTGATAATCCTGAGATATTGAATGCTATATCCGGCAAGCTTAACATAAAGACAAAGTTCTCTTCTTTCATAAAGGATGTAATGGTGTCAATGGGTTTCAAGGAGATGCAAAGTAACTACGTAGAATCTGTATTCTGGAATTTTGATGTAATGATGTTCAGGCAGGATCACCCAGATAGGGATATACAGGATACCGTTTATTTGAATTCAGGCAAGGGAAAAGTTCCAAGAGAGCTGCTTTTGAACGTAAAAAAAGTCTATGAAAAAGGTTTTAGGGCCTCAAAGTACAATGAATCAATAGGCTATCGCCGTAATTTTGACACCTCTAAAAGCAGTTCTTTGATAATGAGAGGACATACAACTGCAACTACATTTAGATACATATATGATTTTATATCGAAAAACAAGGAAAAACCGGCAAAGTTCTTCTCCATTGATAAGTCCTTCCGAAATGAGACAATGGACAATACCCATCTTCTTGAGCTTTATCAGATAGAGGGCATAGTCTATGATGATAATCTTTCGGTTGCAGATTTAGTCGGATACATAAAACAATTTTACAGTAAGATAGGCATAGATAGAATAAGGCTCAAGCCGACTTATAATCCATATACTGAACCAAGCTTAGAAATCCAGGCCTTTAGTCCAAAACTTAAGAGGTGGATAGAACTTGGTAATTCAGGTGTTTTCAGGCCCGAGACACTTTATCCATTCGGAATAACAAAAAATATAGTCGCATGGGGTTTCGGAATGGAGAGAATGCTTAACTTGAAGCTGGAGATGGGGGATATACGTGATTTATACGGTGCTTACACGGATATAGACCTATTAAGGGATATGGAATCCACCAAAATATTTAACGAGATATGATATGGTAATGCTAAATTACACACTTGATGAAATCAACAGGGTTCTAGGCAAAAAAGTAAGGATTGAGGACTACGAAAGAATCGCCTTCAAATATGGGCTGGATCTTGACATTAATGGGGAAGCTATGAATTTTGAGTTAACATCCGATAGAATAGACATAGCCTCAAAGTACTCGCTTTCGCATATATTCGCTCCGGAGCTTAGTGTAAATTTGAAGAGGGATACAAAAATCGGCAAGGGAAATCCAATTGTAATCATAGAGAAGACGCACAGGCCCTTTGTTAATCTTTTGCATGTAAAGCTTAGAAAAAAAGTCGGAAGTGACTTTCAGGAGATAATAAAAATGCAGGAGAGACTTGATAAGAACGTTGGTAGAAACAGGCGTAAAGCCGCGATAGGGTTTTTCGATTATAAAAGCATAAAATTTCCGATAAAATATTGTATTGAAAAGCCGGAAAAAGTAAGCTTCGTGCCTCTCGGTTATACATCGAATAAAAACTATTTTGATATAATAAAAGATACAAAGCAGGGCCAGGAATACGGTGAGTTATTAAATGGCAAGCCGATAATATGGGTTGACAGTGAAAATAAGATAATCGCTATACCTCCGATAATAAACTCCGATATAAACTCAATAAATGAGAATACCCAGGAAATGCTGGTTGATATAACAGGAACTGACATAGCTACTGTAAATTCAATCACAAGTATACTCATATACAATCTTCAGTTTCTCGGTTCTGTAGCAAAAATAACACCTTCCTATAAAGACAAATTAATATCTACTAAGTTTTCGGTAAAAACTCATACTTTCATTCTAAACGAAGAAAGTATAAAATCCCTTTTAGGAGTGCATATACAAAAAAGCACAGTTAAGTCCGCATTAGAATCTATGGATTATTCAGTTAAAATATCAAAAAATGATATTATAATAAATCCGCCGTTTTACCGCCAGGACATAATGCATCAGGTTGATATAATAGATGATATTATGCGCAGCATAGGGGTAGATAAAATAACTGAAGTTTTACCACATTCATATACTGAAGGCGGGTTCTTAAAAGATCACTATATAAATGATAGTATCAAGGAAATTTTGGTAGGATTCGGTTATCAAGAAATAGATATAAATGTCCTTACTAATGAAAAATACCAGTTTGAGGATACCTTTCTCAAAGGAGAAGACTACGTGAGCTTAATACATCTCAAAAGCGGCGATGTGACAATGGCAGCCAAGAATATCTTTCCTGAATTGCTAAGATTGATATCAAATAATCTTCATAAGAAATTTCCGCAGAATATATTCTCTCTTTCTGATGTGGTTGAGATTGGTTACTCAGATGTGATTTTCAAAAACAATAAGAAACTTTCAATAGTTTCATGCAGCAAGGATGTAAACGTTACAGATACTCTTTCAATAATAAAAAAAGTACTTGCGGATTCATTTATGATTGATGATATAAAGGCTGAATACTGCGGAGAAGAATTTTCAAGGACTTTCATAAATGGCAGGGGATATTATATCTATGCTGGGGAAAAGAATATCGGTGTGGCTGGAGAATTACACCCAAGAGTTCTGAATGCTTTTGGGGTTGAGTTGCCTATTTCCATTGCGGAAATAGATATAGAAAAACTTCTTTTATGAACTGTGAAATATGTGGTGAGTTTGAGGAAAGTCTTATAAAAACTGAAATAGAAGGTGCGGTAATAAATGTATGCAGGAATTGCTCAAAATATGGCAGAGTACTCCAGTCTGAAAAGAGCATAAAAAATCAGGAGCAGCTAGATCTTTATGAAAATCAGCTTAGAGAGGATTTCTCAGGTATAATACGATCAGAAATGGAAAAGAGGGGGATGTCATCGGAGGAGCTTGCTGATAAGATAAAGTGTTCACCTAAGGATATTAATAAAATAATAAAAGGCACGTTAATGCCTGATGAGCAAACTGTTAGAAAAATCGAAAGGTTTTTAGGATTAAATCTCTATGAAGAAGAATCGGAAAGAAGTCTTAAAATCATAAAAAAAGATGAAAACGTTTCATTTGGTGACATTGTTGAAATAAAGAAGAAAAAATAGACATTGCAGGGGTAGCGAAGCGGTCAAACGCGTAAGGCTTAGGACCTTATGACTCAGGTCTTCGGGGGTTCAAATCCCCCCTCCTGCAGATTTCTGGTGTAAATATAAAATTAAAATAAACTTTATATACTTTTATTTG
>JBBIPE010000028.1:0-7905 GCA_037443005.1 archaeon | reverse complement strand
GAATTGCCAAGACCATTGGAGGGTTCGCCATTTGAATCTGAAGAACTTGGAGCCTGAAAGCTTGAGTACTGAATATAACCTGTATTTGGTAGGGATTTATAATCATACGATAATATACCCTCTCTTGCACTGATTGCTCCGGTTAAGCTTATGACATCTATTTTATTGCCATTGCTGTATGTAGTAGTTGTTTGAGTTGCTGTTATACCTGATAATATATTAAAATCCGATAGAGAAGTGTTTCCATTTATGTATATATCGAATACATTCTCCCCATCATCGTATTCTCCGTATATTGCTGACAATTGTGGAGCCTCGCCGTCGTTTGTATTGTTAAACAGATTGGTTGAATTGGAAGCGAAGCCCATATAAACTGTAATTGAGGAATTAGCCGGTATGCTACCAACCTTAAGCCAGTAAATTGCATTCTTTGAATAGTTATAGCTTTCGAGCCATGAGGGTATTACAGTTCCATTAGCATAGAAGAACTCTACATTCTGAAAGTTGGAAGTGGCATAGCCTTTGTATATTGAATAGGAAACGTTAATCATCTGCTGGAATGGTGGTGGCGTAGCTGTGCTTTGTGAGTTGGAGATGTTAAGTTTAGATTCAAACAGAATGCCTGGTGGCGGGTCATTTATATTGTTTATTGAAGAGTTTGAATCTGAAATGTTATTGGAATAAGATACCGGTTGAGATGTTTCTGAAAGCGACATGTTTGGTATTACGTCGTTTGAATGGAAAATTTGAGAAAAATAACCAATAAAATTAGATAGATAGCCAATTTGAATATACTGATAGTTATTTTGAACGAATCCAAACTGGGTTTTAGATATACTAAATCCAGCATAACTATGAACAAAATTAGTGTATGTTCCAGAGGTTATAAGAACAAGAGTGACTATGCTTATGATAACTATGGAATAAAACGCTTTATTAATACTATTTATCATACTATAATAAATAATAACTATTATAAAAATGTACAATGCCTTAAAAACAAGCACTTGAATGAAAACCTTAAAAATAGGAATAGAACGAAAAATTATATAAAGATGAGAGTAACTCTTGTTTTTGAATCTTAAAGTATAATGCAGAAAAATTAGGTTTGTAAAATAATTAAAGATTACTTAGAATGCTTTTCAACTCGGAAAAAATAGGAAAAAGGCTTAGAATCACGGTTACCATAATTGATATAAGCTTACCATTCCAATGTAGATGGCGAAAAGAACAATGAAAAACCACTCATCCAGCAGAAAGTGTTTAACATCCGTATTATAATAGCGAAATTATGCGTTTTTATAATAAAGGATTTAAGTGAATATCCATATAGTATATAGATAGTATCAGATTGTTTAATCATATGGAACATAATATGCACGGGATGAGAATTTTCAGCGGTCTTGAAAATGATGACATAATAAACTTCCTTGATATTGAAAAAGGGCAGAGTATCATGGATTTAGGAGGAAGAGACGGATTTTTCAGCATAAAGATGCTAAAGTACACGAATGATATAACATTACTTGACAGGGATGACACTTACTTCCATGAAGTAAGGAGATACGGCATAAAAACAATAAAAGCTGACATCTGCAGCTACAGTGACAAAGCCTACGATCTTGTCTTCATTTCAAATGTATACCACGATATAAAATCGGAATGCGGCGACAGAGCACTGAAAAACCTAGGAGGAATTGCCTTGAAAAGGATTGCTGTCCTAGATTTTAAAAAGGAGGGATCGGAATTCGGCCCGCCTAAAAACATAAGGCTTGACAAGGAAGAAGTGGAAAAAGACATGCAAGGCATAGGTTTCAGACTTTCAAAAGCTATGGACCTGAAGTTTCACTATCTTCTTCTTTTCGAAAGAGAAGCTAAACAGGATTAATCTCACTGTAATCTATGGATATGTGATCCTTATTATACTTCAGATTACACGCATAGAATCTACCGCCATAGTCCAAAAGAACCCCTTTGTCATCAGATATGAACATTATGCCATTCCTTCGGCCCGGATTTCCTATGCCCAGCTTTTTGCTTCTTTCTTTTGCAAGCCCCTTTGCAAGGGTTTTATAATCTATTCCAGAACCTCTGAAATCTACCAGTTGTGTATTCTCCGAGTAATTTCTCTCCTTTCCATTATTTAAAAACTCGAGAAGAAAATCTTCAACAAAATTTGCGGATTTTATCAATTTATCAGAGTATTTTACCGCGTGGCCAAAGTCTATAAGTCTATTAACATTCTTGGAATACAGATAGGTTGAAAGCCTGCCACCGAGTTCAAGAGATAATAAAACGAAAGAAAGGTTGTGCTCATTGTCCAAAACCGCTGTAGACTTTAATATATCCATTGAGTTTACCCAGCCCATCAAGCCAGATTTCTGGTTTATCATGTGCGCTATCTCATGTGCTATGCTGCCTCCTGCGTTTATTTTCCAGGTCCTGTCAAAATACTCCCTCTCCTCTCTCGGAAGAGGTATTCTCTTATAACCGCCCTTTTCCATTGAAACTGTAAATGTCTTTGTAAGTAAAGGCAATGCCACATATATTTTATCCTTGCCAGGGTAATACGCAGCAGGTGTACCATCTTCCTCTAATCTAGGATTGGCTTCTATAAAGAATTTTTCCTCTATACAGTCCATGTACTGCAATAGCTTGTATTGGTCGTTTTTAGTTAAGGACTCTTTGATATCGTTCAGTATAATTTCTAGTCTTTTCTGAACTACACCCATGAAAATAATATGAAAAGCCGGTTATAAATATCTGATGTTCTTAGATTAATATCAATATAATTGATTTGAATTTACTATATTCTAGTTTAGTTTACTGCCGCAACTTCTATGTCAAACCTAAGGTTCTTCCCCGCAAGCGGAAAGTTGAAGTCCAGTGTAACGTCTTTTTCATCAGCTGCAACGACAATTGCACGCATTCCGTTGTCTGTTGACACAGTCATGCCTTCTTTGATTTCTTCCATACCTTGAAACTGTGCTCTAGGGATTTTAACCACCATCTCATCATGTCTTTCACCGTATGCCTGTTCTGATGGTATATTTACACTCTTTTTCTCTCCTGCTTTCATACCTATAACTGCATCATCAAAACCTTTTATTACGAAACCTGAGCCTACTTCAAATTCCAAAGGTTCTTTTCCTTGGTTAGAATCAAAGACTGAACCATCTTCAAGGTAACCTGTGTATACAACCTTTATTTTATCTCCTTTTTTAACAACTTCATCTGCCATTTAAACCCTCCTTTAAAATAATTCATCAAGTACAGAAACCATACAAGACTTAATTTTCAAGCAATAAAACTATATTAAGATTACTGTATCCCTCCAAAACACTAAAGATCCCTAAAAGTCTCAGGTTTTAACTTCCTGTCCAGGATCAAGAACAACAACTTTAGAATTCTTTACAAGCTTTGCGAAATTTTTCGCATCCTGTTTTATCGGAGGAAAAGTATTGTAATACATTGGAAAAACTGTTTTTGCACCTGGTATCTTATAAAATTCTAACAGAGTGAGTAGAATTGCTTGATTTTTATTTTTTTATGTATATTTTTATTGGTATATCCTTATCCAGATAAAGCGTTGAATCTTTTTCATTTACCAGGTTTCCTTTTTGGTATAAATGGTTTCCACTGCCAGAAACACCGTTCATAATATACTATCTATCTGTATCAATTTTCTTCGTAAACGATCTAGATTTTTACTTATGTAGATTTTTATCGGCATATCCTTATCAAGATAGAGCGTTGAATCTTCTTCATTGATCAGCTTTCCTTTTTTGTATAACAGGTTTCCATTGGCCGAAACACCGCTCATAATATAATGTCCATCTGTATCAATTTTCACTCTTATTTTATTATCGTAAACGACATTGAATTTAATCATGTTTTTTAAAGAGCTGAACTCAAAGTCTATGGATGTTTTATGTACATTTTTATTATTATCAAGCGAATAAAATTCATAATGACTTTTCTTAAATTCTTTCGGGATGCCTATTAACGAGCCTCTTAATTTACCAAAAAACCGGTCTTCATTTTTATCATAAGATACACAATCGTCCTTTATAATACCGTTTTCATATCTGGGCATATAATTGGAAAAATTGCTTTTTATATTGAAAATCTTTAGCTTCTCATTTCCATTAGCATCATTATAGATGATAACATCTAAGGTACGAGCATGATCTTTTTTTTCTACAGGCAATGCGCCAAGATAAAATTCTATATTATTTAGCTTGTATACCATTTTAATTTATGAAATATGCTATTATTAATAATTTTAGACTGTATGAATTATGGATGTAATATCCTCCAAACCACTAAAGCGTGTAGGATTTCCGGCTCATTTTGTTAAATTTTTAACAACCAGCTTAAATTTTAACTTCCTGTCCAGGATCAAGAACAACAACTTTAGAATTCTTTACAAGCTTTGCGAAATTTTTCGCATCCTGCTTTACCGTAGGAAATGTGTTGTAATGCATTGGAAAAACCGTTTTTGCACCTGGTATCTTATAAAATTCTAACAGAGTGAGTAGAATTGCTTGATTTTTATTTTTTTATGTATATTTTTATTGGTATATCCTTATCCAGATAAAGCGTTGAATCTTCTTCCTTGAGTAGATTTCCTTTTTGGGATAACCGGCTTCCACTGGCTGAAAGGCCTCTCATAATGTAATATCCATCTGTATCAAGTTTCACTCTTATTTTATTATCGTAATCGACCTTGAAGTTAATGCTGTTTTTAAAAGAGTTGTACTTAAAGTCTATGGATGTTTTATGTACATTTTTATTATTATCAAGCGAATAAAATTCATAATGTCCTTCATTAACTTCTCGCGGGAGGCCTATTAACGAACGTATGAACGTGTATTGTCTGACGCCTCTTAAATTAGTAGGCTTCATTTTTTCGTTTAGTTTACCAAAAAACCAGTCTTCATTTTTATCATAAGATACACAATAGTCCTTTATAATACCATTTTCATATTTAGGTATATAGTAGGAAAAATTGCTTTTTATATTGAAAAGCCGTAGCTTATCATTTCCATCAACATTATACATAATAACATCTAATCTGCGGGAATGGCCCTTTTTTGTTAAAAGAAACTGATAAGGAGAAGAAGTATCCAGCACATCAACTTCCTCTGGATTTTCTACAGGCAGTGCGCCAAGGTAAAATTCTATATTATTTAGCTTGTATACCATTTTAATTTATGAAATATGCTATTATTAATAATTTTAGACTGTATGAATTATGGATGTAATATCCTCCAAACCACTAAAGCGTGTAGGATTTCCGGCTCATTTTGTTAAATTTTTAACAACCAGCTTAAATTTTAACTTCCTGTCCAGGATCAAGAACAACAACTTTAGAATTCTTTACAAGCTTTGCGAAATTTTTTGCATCCTGTTTTATCGGAGGAAAAGTATTGTAATGCATTGGGAAAACTGTTTTTGCACCTATGTATTTTGCTGCGATAGCTGCTTCCTTAGGGCCCATAGTGAAAAATCCGCCTATTGGAAGCATAGCTACATCCGGTTTGTACAGTTTCTTTATAAGCTGCATATCACTGAAAAGAGCAGTATCTCCAGCATGGTATATCGACTTGCCGTCTCCCCTTATAACGAAACCGTTTTCATTTCCGCTGTGTATCGCAGGAACCATTGCTATCTCTATTGGCCCGAATTTGGTCATGCTGCCTGTGTTTATGCCTATTGCATTGCCTTCAGGAACGCCGGCTTTTACAGCATCCTGCGACAGCTCGAATTTTCCCACAAGCTTTGCATTGTTCCTCTTTGCTATTTCAAAAGCATCTCCTAAATGATCGAAATGATTGTGCGTTACAAGAACGAAGTCAGCTTTTACATCACTGGCTTTCATTGCCGCACTCGGATTATTCGTAAGGAATGGATCTACTACGACTGTAGTATCCTTAAAATTAATAAGCCACGCAGCATGACCTAACCACTTTACGCTCACCATATACACCTCCTGCATTTCAGACAGCTATTATACCGCTTGCAGTAACGGCAAGCAATATAGAAAGGACTCCTGAAAATATGAGAAAACCGGCCTGCACAGTTGCCTTCATCTTACCGTGTGTAAGTGCATAAAAACCTAATTCATCCAGAAGATATGAGAATAATGTCACTTCTACTATGATAAAGGCGGCAAGATTGTAGACTGCATAGCCTGAATTCCAGAAAAACAAGGCAATAATTGCTATTACATTGTAAACGAAAAGTATCATTGTCATATCCCCTATAAATGACATGTTCCATCCATAGAGAAGCGTCATCCCGAATGTTATCCACACAAATGCAAATATAAGCATTAATAATGAAAACATCAGCTGAACGTTTGAAGCAGGATATCCTACACCGTAAGGTGTCCCTAAAATCATGATGAGCGACGATACGAATATTGCGATTCCCGCAAGAATTACTATTACCCCAAGTGTCTTTGCAGAAGTCTTATCCTTGCTTGCTACTTTAAGATTTATACCTGATATTATAGCCGCTATTGAAAAAGCAGATATTGCAAATGCTACAGGCGCTAATATACTCATAATTATTATTAAAATCTTATGATATATAAAGATTTTGTATTACGTAAGATATAATGATTTTCCTTCTGCTGAGAGGGATAGATAAGAATAAACCAAGGTTCATTTCTTATTATTCAATAATATTTGTTGTTACGTTTTTTGGGAAAGATATCTCTTTCTTAAAAGAACTCCCTTTCAAAAACCCAAAGGGAACTCCAAGTCAACATTTAGCTGTGGCCTAAGCATGATGCTGATGCTACCAATCTGTTTGAATTGGCCTTTGAATTTGTATAAACCTTATAAGCGCTTATAAGAGCTTTATATCCCTCAAGAAAATCTTTTTGTAATATATTAAGTAATTTACCTATTCAAATTATTCAATATCTAATTGTATGTTCTTTTCTTTGTCTATTTAAGTAAAAGATGTTTAGAAGACGTGTTGATTCCTTTTTTTATTTCGTCGTAATCACTAAAACTTATAGTAGCAGAGACTGCGATATAACTGGAATCACTTGGTTGAATTATGTATGATAGACACTCTTCGTTTCAAACACTTTCATAAGTCATACAAGAAATCGTAGAAAACCATTAAACAGCGAAATGATCTGTATTGTACAAAAGAATAGGTAGATAAATTAGCTTTTGGACAATATAGCACCTAATATTCACTACTTAGACCTTTATCTAGTACACTGGACAACCACATAGAGATTAGTGCTGTATTAATCACGTAAGATAATTTAGGTTGAGATAAAACACAGATATGTGAAATATTAATCATTTTATAGTAAAGATAAGTTTATATAATTGTTCTTTTCTATTAGAATGATAGTTTAAGTATAAAATATGGGAAAAAGCCTTGATGAACTTCTTGAAGAAAGAACGACTGATTCTACATTTAATCAGCTTAATCTTCTTGACTATGAAGCCAAAAAGGAAGTTGTTGGGATGTTAATTAAGTATGAAATACCTACCTCTAAGGATATATCTAGTTACCTTGGAGTGATATTTAATAAAATCCAAGACAAAGAGACAGTTATTGAATGTGCTAGAACAATAGGAAGATATTCTGGTAATGCTGCAGTAGGTATAGCGGATCGGCTTGGAGAGACAGCCGATCAAACTGGAGACAAAAAGTCTGTCTTAGATGTAAGTAGAATATTAAGTCTTGATGAGATAGTTAAGACTGTTGGAAAGTATTCTGGTAATGCTGCAGCATTTATAGTATATCGGCTTGAAGAGATAGCTTATAAAACCAGAGACAAAAAGTCTGTCTTAGATGTAAGTAGAATATTAAGTCTTGATGAGATAGTTAAGACTGTTGGAAAGTATTCTGGATATGCTGCAGCATTTA
>JBBIPE010000027.1:0-8356 GCA_037443005.1 archaeon | reverse complement strand
AGTATATTCTTGTATTTGTTATGAATGTGCAAAGCTTCCCTGCCTAATTTTACTACTTTACCGGTCTTCGGATTCGCCAAGACGGCAATATGCCCCGTTGTGTTCCTGTCTATTCCAACCCAGTTCTTGACTTTTATTTCCTTTTTTTCTGGGATAGTTACTGAAATAAAAATCCATTCTTTGTTTATTTCTATCTGGTTTATCTTGACAAAGTCATTTCTAAATCGATACTCAAAGGCGAACTTTAAACATGGGATTTCGATACTTCGTTTCTTTTGGTTTACTTTTATTGATTGATTAGGGACAATAAGATTCACATTTTTTGCTTCTTTTAACTTTTTATTTCTAGAGTATTCCCTAAGAATCTGATTTGCTATCGCTGACTTCAAGCCAAATTGTTTTACATCTTTGGATGATTGCGTTCTGGTCTTTAATGCAAAATCGGCTATTTGCTTTGCTGCCCTTAGTTCCCTTGAGAGGTCTCATGATGTTTTATTTTAAAAGTTAATATCATATATTATTCCGTTTATGTTCTAATCTATATATGCTTTTATCAAATTGCACTACATCCGCATTCACCCACGATTCAAATCGTGGGCTTTCTACTTACTTTCTGTAAACATAAATCCAATTAAAATTCACATTAGCTGTAATTATTTTAAACTAAAAGCATGTTCACTTAGTTATTATACTATGATTAGCTATATCCTAATGTAAGTTTATTATTGAATGTTAGAAAAGTGAGTTAACATGATTTACATGATTTAATCTCACATTTTTAAATTCATGATTTTAATTCTGTAAGCTATAAAAAAGTATCTATATTAAATAATTCTAGTAAAAATATTACGGTGGTTTTTTAGGTGCAATATTATACAATTTAATACCTGACTATAGTTGTCCAGGTAAGCCAAGTAAATATCAAGATTACGAAATTGGGATTTATTAGACTCTTTTTTAAGTTTATTAGATTACAGAAACATATTTATATTAAATTATTCAAATAAATACATGGGATTATTTGATATTATAGGATTTGCAGCTGAAAAAATACATAAAAAATATAAGGATTCTAAGATGGAGAGCGCAATGGACTCTCTCTTAAGCGTACTGGATACATGTTCTTTAAACTTAGAAGTAATACCCTATAACTCAAATGAAGATCCTTATACTATTAAGGGCAGAATCTATAAGATGGGAACAAATGAAATAAATAAGTCATCTGCAACTTACTTCCTTACAACGAACAGCTGGCTAAAAAAAGCCGGAGTAGATATAGACAATGATGATATATACCAAGCTGCATTTAATGAAAAGGCAGGCTATGCTGTCATTAAATTGTCAAAAAAATATCCAGATATAACAAAGAACTACGGAAATACTTATAACAGCAAATCAGTTGTAACGTCTTTGATAGTTTATTTGAATGAAAGTAACAGGATGCTAGCAATGCCTAAATTTGTAATGGATAAGGATAAATCGGTGAAGCTAAGCAAAAAAGCCAGCATTGAGGATTTAAGTCAAATTGAAAATATGGGTAGAGATCCATTTGCAAACAATGATGAGAAATTCAAGAACTTCTATGTAAGAGCAAAGGCTTTCGCTTATCTTGCCGTAAAAGAGCTTAACAGCTACAATAAAGATGATTTAGATGCTGCGTTTAAGCAGTTTGAGGAGAAACACGGGAAAAACGCGGAAGTTTCTTATAGTTTTTGACTTTCTCAACGTTCTAATAAGGAATA
Source organism: archaeon (assembly GCA_037443005.1). GTDB lineage: Archaea > Nanobdellota > Nanobdellia > Parvarchaeales > Parvarchaeaceae > Parvarchaeum. The sequence continues at coordinate 6,614 of JBBIPE010000027.1, read as the reverse complement.
TATATTAAAAAGAGATATTATTGTTTATGCTAGGCAAGAGATCACAGATAGTCATAGGTATAGGTGTAATCATACTTTCTGCAGCTTTTTTGCTAGTAGGAGTTTACTTTGCCAATCTACAGGGGTTGTTCTTTCAGAACGGTGCAAGATCATTGCAGTTATTCGCTAACAATATAGGATCGACTGTAAATTCGCTTTACAGTGCACCTTCCTCTATGAGTATTACACTTAATGGAAACAGTTCTCTCTGCACATGGGATCCTTCTATAGCAGCATACACATGTGCAGGAGGATCAAAAGTGTATAATATATCCTATGCAAATGGGCCTACATTAGATTCAGGTAAAAATATATTTAGTATCGCTTTGTGCTTTATGGTCGGTTATGGGTTCGGAGGCGTTGGCGGTTCTAAAAGTGCCGTAACGGAAACCGCAGACGACAGTTTTCAAGTGTCTGATGAGGCAGCTCAAGCATTCGGTGCTCTATTCGGGGATGATGTCAAAGAAACTGAGGAGGGGGTGCTTTACAGTGAAGAAGCCGCAGCAGATGATGCAGGATCTGCAAGTGAAGAGTCTAGTAGCTTATTGAGTAAAATAGGCCAAAAAATAAAATCCAAAGTAATAACTCATGTAAAGGAGCTTTTTATACAGGACATACCAGAGGATTCTCTTTTATCGGGTAGTTTCTCTAACATACAAGATGCCTTACGTCAATCATCTATTTTTATACCTGCAGCAGTTGCTTCAATGTCTGCAGCTCTTATAGCAGTCCCATTAATAGAATCGTGGTTCGGTACAAGTGCCAGGAATTTAAACACATATATCACAAAAGGAGTTTTTGCGGATGGCATACAGGTAGGAGCATTAACAGGGCCTTCAGTCTCTATAAGCCAGCAGATAGCCGCAGCTTATGTAACTCAGGAACCTCTACCTTTCAAATATGCAGCAACAGACTATGTGCTTCAGCAGTATTCTCAGCTTTTGTCAAGCACTCAGACGCTAAATTCACTGCCTTCTAGTTTGGGAAAGGATAATCTAATACTGCTTGCATCAAAGCAGGCAGCCGTTGAAGGCAATGTAATATCTGAATTATCATCTAACGCTCAGTCAACTGCAAATTCAAATCCTTATTCTACTCCAACAAGCGGGGCTTCCGCGCCCGGCACACTTAGCTCCCCAGATTCTTTAATCGGATCAGTTTCACTCTCATCCACTGGAAAAGACCCTTTTCTGTCTTTGCCTTTCTTTCTGGCACAGAATGCATTTATGGTGTATGCCAGAACAGCAAGCTGCTTAAGTATACCTTCGCAGAGTGGAAGTAGCTATAACTCGGTAAAAAAAGGATTCTCTTCGGCAATATCGGACTTTGGTGCTCTTACGACCTTTCTTAATGTATACGATAAAGTAAATTCTGTTCTTCCACTAGGTACATATTTTGTTGGTTATGGGGGGGAAGTCTACGTTAATGGCTATTCAAGTGGAAGGCCGACACAGGTAACAAGTCCGGTTATAACTGATATGAATGATATGTGCGAACTTGCTGAAACATCGTCACAGCCTGGTCAAAATTTAAGAACTGTAATAGAACCAAGTGGCAATGGTTCAATAACCTTCTCAATATCCCAGGGATTATACAATACTTTCTGTTCAAAAAATAACGCATTGTTTCCTAATACCTTGCAGACAGACATAAACAATGTTCTAAAATCGAAAGCAAATAAAATTAGTATGACTGTGCTTTTGCCCCCTGGAGATGCGCTTGCTATGTCAAATGGCGCTAAAAGCACAAATCTATGTATATACAGCATGCTTATAGACTCGTTTGGAGCGCCTGTAATTTCTACCAGCAATTTTGCTTCAAGTGTATCAAACGTTATGGAATACGGTTCTCCGATTTCATGTGTAAATCTTACTAATCTAACATCAGGAAAAGCTAATTTTGGAATAGAGCAATCAGAGTTAAGCCAGTTAAATAACAATATGCTTTCAAGTAATGATTTTTACATAAACAATAATTCATTAATAGGCTTTTCTGTGCCTGTCACTGATTTTCCCGATTCTTTGACAGCTGGAAATTCCCCGTCAAGCACTTTTTTATCGGCCGGCAATTTTATAGGGGGTGGTGAACCAGTATTAAAGACAGATCTTGGGGTTGATTTTCCAGTTGTCTCATTCATAGATAGTTTTATTGGAAAAAAGGCACCGAAATTTCAAACATCAATATCAAATGCGCTTGGCGCATTTCTAGTGTATCCACTCTATACACTTTCGGCTACTGATACAAATTTATCTTACTATGAGACCGATTATGCCAATGTTACATTAAGCTTAACAAAAATTTATACTGGTAATGAAACATATTATAACATAAGCAGCATATCCGATAATCTTGTTTTCGGTGTTTATCCGAACAACAATAATTCGTTTGGAGGTACTTACTTTTCAGGTAACTAAGGACTATGGCATTGATGGAGATGATGGCGTTTTTGAATGCAGGCATACTTATAGTTGCATTTGCTCTTCTCCTCGTTGTGTTATCTTTTAGCGTTTCTCAGATCAACAGTACAAGTGTATTTGCCAATTCCAAATCAGTTGCCGCCGGAATAGGCACAAGGCTTGTAACTTCTCCAAACTGTTTTGCCTATAAGAATACAATAACATACTACAATTCCAGTTTAGATGCTACGGGAGGTCCTTTATATTCATCCTCATACACTGAACCAGGTGTAGTCAACATAAACAAGTTTATTGAGAATTATTTTCTTTCGTGTATGCAATATATTTACTTTGGCGGAGCCACGGATATTCCTGCTTTGCCATCAGATTTAGCTGCAGCAACTGGCGTTTCTTTAACACTTTCTGATACTCAAAATCCGAATGAACTCGGCCCCACAGGCTCAATATCTATGTCGAATTATAATCAGTTCAACTTCGGCCAAAGTTTTCAGGAAATTCAGTCGGTTATACAAAAATACGCGCAAACTGCGGAATACGCAGCGATGGGTGCAAGCATGGCCGTAAGTCTTAGTATAATGATAGCCACTGGTGGCGTTTTACAGTTCAACATAATTCTTGCAGTTGGACAGCAGTCCAGTGATGAAATAGCTCCACAATATGCCGTTGCAAATATATTTTATGACGAGAATACATATACAGAATCATTTCCGGTTGAGATACAGTTTACAAATGCCAATGGGCAGCCTACATTTCAGAACAGTGGCGTATTGACAGTCGACGTAACATATGGAATTCCGCCTTATAGTTAGATTTGGGAGAAAGGGACAGCTTACCATGCTGGATCTTGTACTGGCACCTATCGCAGCGGTAGTGTTGGCGGTTTTAGCTTCAGCTTTGATTCATAATGCAACAGCAAATTTACTGACGGCAGTCAATCAGCAGCCTACATCCTTTTCTTGTAATTTTGCATTAGCTACAATATATAGCACATATTATATTCATTCAGCTTACACATTATCACAGCTTGCCTTATCAAATCCAAGCCAATCTGCTCTTGCGGATTCGAATAAGCAACAGAGCCTGTCCGCAAATTGCAGCGGCTCATGTAACCCATCTTACGGCTATACTCAGAGCTTTCTTTATAATTCCTCCTCTCTATACGATGATTTTATAGGATATTTTCCAAGTGTTTCATTGAGCAATTTTCAGGTATTGACAGGCGAGCAGGCGGCCACCTTAACGGCATTGGGTTTAAGGGTTTTTTTAAATCAGATTCCTGCAGGAGTAACTGGATCTGAGAGATGCAGCATGCAAGTTTATAATCCTGCAAATCCTTCTGCGCCTTATACTATTTACGGAGTGATGAACTGATGGATAAAAAAGGACAGGCTAATATGATTGTTGTTTTAGGCATGGTTGCTGCAACTATATATATAACTTTAAATGCCTTTACCTACATAAGCAATGTTGGATTGAGTTCTACAATAGAGATAACAGCTCAAAATAGTATATATCAGACACTTGCATTAAAGGATTATCTCATACAAGAGGCCAACTACAATTTTCAAAAGGCACAGCTTTTCGATGGGCTTACGTTGCAGCCTAGTTCATTGGACTGCGGGTATATAAATACTTCCCAATCATTGCCGTTTATTCCTGTGCCAAGGGTTTATTACTGGAGAAATCTCGCCGGCCAGATATGTTTGCCAAATAATAATCTTATAGAATATGGTTTAGAGACGCTGCTTAACCAAAATTCATTTGAGATAGTAAACTCATCAAATATAAATATACAATCCAATCTTATAATAAATCTTTCAAAGGCAAAAAATGGGATATTCTCTGGTAACTTCTCCGCGCCATTCTTAAGCAAGAACTACACTTTCTTTTATAATTCCTCTTCTGATATATTTTCGGTTTGCTCAATTTCAAAGACTTCATGTAAATACGTTGTTAATGATTCTCCAATAGGTGTTAATTTCGGACTTTCCAATTTGCAATTTACATCTCTTCCGCCACAAGATACGATATCGGGAGTATTAGATTTAGGTACTTTTACAAATGCATTTTTTAGAGGTTCAGGCCTGTCACCGTCAAGTCAATACGCTCTTGTAACATTTCCAAATGGAAATGTGGCTATAATTTATTCTAATACTATAAACGGTAACACAAGTTTTTATCTAACCCCAATGCCGAATGAGAATCTTTACACACTTAGCAGTGTAATGAATTATGATAATAATAATGGAATTAAAAGTAAGATCTATTTGTCAAATAATTCAAATTCAGTTTTTGAGGGCGTAAACTATACCTTTTCCATAACCTCCGATACAAATGGTATATTTTCGATAGAACCTACAAACTATGTTATGTTTGCAATGCAGCCGAATTTTGTTTATTATAAGTATATATTAAACAGCATACAAAATGCGGGAGTGCAGAATCTTTTATTTCCAAATAATCAAAATTTATATATTTCATACTCAATGTTTCCGTTATACTCACCACAGGTTTGTGTAAATTACAATGAGGGGCAGTACAGCCTGCAAAACTGCATGACTTTATCAGATGCAGTGACAGGGGAGAACTACCTAAGCCAGCTGCTTCAAGTTGGATCAGCATTTGTAAATGAAAGTTTTCCTATTGGAAACCAGAAGATAGAGGGTTTTGCACAGTATGAAATAGATAATTATATCTCAAATGCGATAAATGCAGTAAACCTCAAAACAGTTTCAGTAAACGGCAGGCCAAAGTATGACTGGTATTCCGCTCTTATACTGGCTTTAGGTTCGCCGCAGGGTGCAAATTATCTGTTAGGCAAGCTTGCAAGGGTTAAAGAACCTTATTATGGTACTTATATATACAACTGTGAGCAAAATGAGTCGGATATACAATACTGTAGAAATCTTCTTTCATCCACGCTTTCACAGGATATTGTAAATTTACTGCAGACCCAGATGCCACAGGAACTGAGTTTCCTTTCTGGTACAAATTTCAATATAAATGTACTCAATCTTTCAATAAACGCAAGTGAGTTATACTCATGTACAAATGCAAGCAATTACAGTGTAAAATCTAATTATACCTACTCAGTAAAAAGTACGCCTGTTAGTGGAAATTATTCCGAAGAGATATTCGGTATACCTATTTCATTGGACTTTGGCTACCAGAATACATTAAATCTAGAACCGTCAGAGGAATGTGGTATCCAGAAATCACCATATTCTACTGGTTATCCTGGCTTTTCCGAGGCTTTAACAACCAACAATTTTACGTATCTTAACTGCGCTCCTGTACTATCGCAGGAGTTTTTGAATAGTACATGTATAGCAAGTTTAGAAACTACAAATAGTACGGTGAAAAACTATCTAAATTCAACAAGCTCTGCTCCTGCTGGTGAGTACTGTGTAAAGGAGTCAAACAGCAAGTACTTCTGTCCTTATTACAAAGTGTCAAGCTTTTCATACAAGGACTGGCTTACAAGTGACAACAACTGCCCGGATTATTTTGTGTTAGACGGTGAGAATTTCACAACTTCTAGGAGCAGCAACAATTATCAGCTTATTTCAGTATACGGCGGTGGAGCAGATTCTGCAAACATATCATTCTATAATAAAACATTTGCATTATACAATGACAGTCTTAATCCTCCTGAAAATTTCAGCTTTACACTGGGATTTAATTCAACAGGCCCGTACGCAGGGGTAGATGCGTTTTTCTCGGGAAATGGCCGGTTAACCGGCAGTGTAATATCCGCTTCATTCAACTCATTTCAAAATCCAATTGGTATATATAATTATACAATAAAAAGTGATTCTTTGACTCTTTTAGGAGCATCCAACAGTCTTTTGTCTCCAGACTCCGAAAGTCAGGTGAGCTTAGATAGGTACTGTACTTTGTCAGGCTGTAATGTAACCTCCTACTTGAATTCAAAGTTTGAAAGCAGCTTTTACAGTAATTCCACGGAAGTAACAGCAAGGCTGAATGTGCTTGGTGTTGCAACTCCTTCTAAGCCTTCTTCTGATCTGGTAAAATATGCTTTTCTGAGCAATTTTGAGCCCTTCTATAAACCGATAATCAATGAACTTACATATACTCCGGCTACACAGCTGAACCCCTCTTTAAATTCTTCTTTTGGGTTATCTACCGACAATAACA
>JBBIPE010000026.1:0-9461 GCA_037443005.1 archaeon | reverse complement strand
AAAGTATTCTGGATATGCTGCAGCGGGTATAGCATATCTGCTTGGAGAGACAACTTATAAAACCAGAGACAAAGAACTTGTCCTAGATGTAAGTAGAATATTAAGTCTTGATGAGATAGTGAATACTGCTGGGAAGTATTCTGGTAAGGCTGCACCATCAATAGCATATCAGCTTTGGAAGGCAGCTTATAAAACCAGAGACAAAGAACTTGTCCTAGATGTAAGTAGAATATTAAGTCTTGATGAGATAGTTAAGACTGTTGGAAAGTATTCTGACGATGATTCAGCAGCGAAGGTAGCAGGTTGGATTGGGGAAGTAGCTTATCAAACCAGAGACAAATATAAAACACTTGGGGGTGTAAATCTAATAAACAGAGTGGGCAGAGCGGCCACCATGATTTTAGACTATTCGAAGATGATTTCGGTGATAAATGAGGGTCTGGATGAAATGATAACAGATATGGACGGATTGTATGCTGTTTCGCTGTACCTGAATTTTAGTGATAAACTAGGTCTGCCAAAGCCTACTAAAGACACTATGAAAAGTTTCATTGATACTGCCAGAAATAGATTTATGGAAGGATATAGAGTACATAAGATGCTTAACCTTGACCAGATGATGATGCTTGGGGTCCCTAATGAGGATGGGATGAAAAAAATAATAGAACTTGTAAATAATTCTAAGGAAGAGCGGCGAAGGGAGTATAACCTGGAAAATATTGTCGAGAGCAAAAACGTTGGATTGCCAAGCGATGAAATGAAGAGATACGCGGTAATATCCGTACTTGGCTCGAGAGATGAGAAAAAATATAAGAAAGCTTTCTCAGCTGTATCTTCCATTGTAGGGGAAAAGACCGTAAACACCGCTAAAAACTCACTTTATACCAGACACAGGAATGTGATTCCAATGATGATAAAGGCGGTGAAAAAAGAAGATTATGACACTGCAGTATCCATCCTTAAAGACGTAAAAGACCAATACATCAGCAACGTGATGAACGTTCTTGATACAAGAGAGAACATTCTTGCATATAATTCCAATGAAATGTCTGCGGTAGAAAGCAAGAACCCAGTTGATTATAACAGTAACGTTCAGATGGCATGCGTTTATTTCCCAGAGACAAAGGACAGCGGTATAATCGAGTACTGCAATGATCCTAATGTAGTACTGGTCAGATACGACATTGGAGGGAAGGCTGCTGGCAGTGCGATATGCTATAAGGAAGAGGACAAGTTTATTGTTGATTCAGTGGAAGGAAGCCGCGATTTCAGGGATAATAAGATTTTTGATAAGGTATACGATGATTTATGTTACAGAGCTAAAGAACATAGGTGCAAAGAGATAATATTAGGTAATAGCGCTTTCAATGAGACACCTAAGAAATTCATAAGGTATACCACCTCTAAATACGGCTTGGAGCCTGTACAGACTAGTTTGAAGCTTGATACTAAGGCATATATGGAGACTGAAAAAGATGGTAAGAATTACATTATTAGTCTATAAAGAACTGATATATCCTATATGTGGATGAATAATTGTTTCTAATTTTGAAATTTAATTAGTTTAGCTGTTATCCCACTGTTTTTCGAGGTTGGCAAACGCCCTTAAACGAAATCGACTGTTTCTTTGAAATCCGGTGGCTGCTCAATAATTATCGTCAATTCCTTATCATATTCGGCTTTTAAACCTATATTCTGTCGGACAGAACTGCCAAATCGAATTTGACGGTATAATACTCTAGTTTTTCGTTTATGAGTTCGAAATCAATCTTAGCCCCTTTTTAAACAGGAAATATGCATCATAAAGATCACTTGACCACTCTCATAAGTAATGCTCTGATCTTTTCCGCTAGTATTTCATATTTATCTATTACTACAAGTAACTGCGCCCATAAATCCCTATATTCAGACACCAATCGTGTAAGTGAGGGTTTGTGTATAGGTTTTTCTCTCTTGATTATATCTGTTATATAGTCTGTATAGATTATGGCTTTCCTTTGGTTTTGGGAGAGAGGAGTCCTTTTAATAATAAGATATCTATACCTCGTTATGTTTTTACTTCCTTATACACAATATTAAGCATAAAAGGATAATACTAATATAATAAATAATTTACAAGCCATTTTAAGTTAAAATTAAAAGAATTAATTATTGCAGATACATAATATCATATGAGTATAATGATCATTGTAAGACATGGATTCAGCGAGTCAAACAGGAAAGGCCACCTTACACATGATAAAGAAGGATACCCGCTTACACAGGAAGGAAAAGCTTACCTTGTCAAAGCTTCGGATGAACTTAAAAAACTAGATAACATAAAGGAGATAATATCAAGCCCTGTGCAGAGAGCAAGACAGACTGCAGAGATACTGGCAAATACAACCAATCTTAAGATAAAAATAGACGAAAGGCTTGCGGAAAGACAGATGGGAAAATACAATAACCAGAAGATTCCAGGTGAAAACCCCACAGATTATAATTGGCATGTGAAAGAGATATTAAGCGGATACCCTAATGGATTCGAGAAATGGGAAAGCCTTATTGGGAGGACAAAAGCATTCCTAGACTCAATACCTCCCGATGATAATATAATTGTAGTTACCCATGGAGATATAATAAAAGCCATAATTGCGGAAATACTGGATCTGGATGAATTTGAAGTGTGGGGTATAAGGGCAAAACACGGTCACTTTACTGTCATAGACAGAAAAAACAAAAGGATACTTGCTTTAAGTTCTCCAATTATATCAGACAGACTTATTGAAAAAATAAAAAGGGCGCAGAATGAAAAATAAGGGGAAAAACACAGATGTGGGATTTCATCTTTCTCCCGGAAAAAAGCTTGCTCTAACTAAACAGACAAGAAGGGAACTAGGAGGAGTCCACGGTAGGATATATTCAGGAGATGAATTTTTAGATTTTGTCTCAAAGAGAAAGGGATACCTTATAACCGTCGGAGATATGGTCAGCTTAACCGCTATTAAAGGCGGAATAAGACCAAATATCTCTGTCTTCGATATGAAAACTGAAAGGAAAAAAACTGATTCTTCTATGATAATAGCCAAGTATAAGAACATAAAAAACGTGGAAAACAAAAAAGGGGAGATAACCTATGCGCTTTACAATGTTTTATCACAAGGAATGAAAAAAAGATATCTTGCAGTGAAAGTACACGGGGAGGAGGATCTTGCAGCTCCATTATGCATAGCAATATCAAAAAAAGGAACACTTGTGGCATGGGGCGTCCCAGGAAAGGGAATAAATCTTACAGAGGTCAACGAGAAAACAAGACAGCATGCTTTAGATATACTCAAAGCGATGAGAATGAAATAAATCAGTATCTCCCTTTGAGAGATTTCATATATTTGTAAATGAATAGTCTGCAGCTGCGGAAACAACTATTGCAAGACCTAAAAATAGCTCATCCGTCCGTTAATTTATGTTGTTTATTTCGTGCTGTTAGCTATAATCGATATTGCCGCATATCCCTTCATTTTCCAATGAGATTAAGCAGATTTTCCTGTTTTTCCACGCCCTATCAATTATCCACTTTAGATATAATAGCGTTTCTGTTTTATCATATCTATCACAGAATTTACAGATTCGTTATCAAGTTTAATGAATATATCCTTATAGGTGAAATTTTTTGGTATGTATAGAGAGTCTATAAGTTTTACCTGTCCTTCTTTTGTAAGCATTATATTGTTTCCGCCAACTAAATCGCCGTGAACGTATCCGTTTGAATGTAGTTTTTCGACGGTATTGAGAAGCTGTTCCTTGACATCGTTATAAAGCTCCTTATCTCTCCTAAATTTATAAAGAGAATCCATAAGCATACTGCCGTCTATTCTTTCAAGTATATAGATCTCATTATTGCCATCTTTTGAAACTGCCAGTGGCTTAACAATATTATCCGGAACCAGGTTATATTCTCTTTTCATCAACTTGAGCCTATTTTTCAGTGTATACCCTGATTTCAGTTCTTTTCCCGCATTATCTAATCCCAGCTCACCCAATACAAACAGCTCCGTTTCAAGGCCATTGCTGTATTTGATAAAAGTATCGTTAAAAGTATCTTCTAATCTTTTATCCATATAATTAATTGAACCTAAGTTATATAAATATTTAACTATTATTTAGTTATTAATTATGTTATTATAACAATGTAAGCCATTAACTCTATTATTTATTCTGTATTTGATAGTGACTGCCAAGTGACCTGCTTACATACTTCCTTTCTACTCTATTTGGAAAGAAAACCAGCATTCCATATTCAAGAACTTCTACAGCTTTATAGTTCTTCCTTTTCTGTAGTATGCCTTAGGTTGCTGCGAAAAGTTGTCATTTTATCCTGGATTAGCCCATCTTATGTTATAAGTTTTAATTCTGGGTCAGCACGCATTCTTTCAATGTTCTCAAAACCAGAAACTCTAGGTAGGAGTTCCTCATTGAAAAACAACATCCCAACCTTCTAAGAAGGATTCATATTTTCTATTGTATCTAATATGACTGCTACCTAGCTTTCATTTTGTAAGGCAAATCTACGTATTCAAACACGCTATATATACAGGAGACCAACGGGATAATCAAAAACGGAGAAATATTGATTGATTCCTATTTTGCATCGAAAAAAAGATTGATAGAAGTGCATGCTGGAAAACAGGCAATGATCCTTAAAAAGAATATAATCTAAGGGGGTTTACCTGTTTGTGTTGTTTTATGGATATTTTTATCGGCATATCCTTATCAAGATAGAGCGTTGAATCTTCTTCATTGATCAGATTTCCTTTTTTGTATAACAGGTTTCCATTGGCCGAAACACCGCTCATAATATAATATCCATCTGTATCAATTTTCACTCTTATTTTATTATCGTAATCGACTCTGAATTTAACGCTGTTTTTTAAAGAGCTGAACTTAAAGTCTATGGATGTTTTATGTACATTTTTATTATTATCAAGCGAATAAAATTCATAATGTCTTACTGCACGTTTTCTTGGGGCACGTATTAACATGGCGGGGTTCATTTTTTCGTCATTTTCGTCATGTCCTTTTATTTTCCCAAAAAAGAATGTTTCATCACTATTATATATACGACTGTCACCGATAACTCCCATTTCATAGTCTAGTATACCGTTCTTATATTCAGGCATACAGTAGGAAAAACTGGTTTTTACATAAAAAATCCGTGACTTCTTATATCCATTAACATTATTATCGATGATAACATCTAATTTGCGGGCATCATCCTTTTGATAAGGAGTATCCGACAACTCAGCTTCCTCCGGATTTTTTACAGGCACTGCGCCAAGGTAAAATTCTATATTATTTAGTCCACATACCATTTTAATTTATGAAATATGCTATTATTAATAATTTTAGACTGCAGGAATCACAGTTTAATATCCTCTCAACGCTAAGGCGTGTAGGATTTCCGGCTCACTTTGTTAATCTTTTTCATATTTCTCCATCAATTATTCTAATATAACTATGCAAGCAATTAACCCTATTATTATAATTTGTAATCTAAGCTAGACAAAAGCTACTTTGAAATTCATGTATGAAAACTTTATGACCTGTTTCTCGGTTTTCTTTGACTAGCTAAGTCTTGGTTAGAAAATGCTATCTAAAATTTAGATCGATATCAATAAAGTATTATACATGTATTTATATACATAAATTAATATATAAATAATATGGTAAATAAGTATAACAAACAGATGCTTTTGAATGAAGAGGCCATAAGAAACATGCGGAGAATGAAGGAGATATTATCGGAAAGCTCGGGAAAGCGATTATCATACAGCCAGGTTATAAATGAACTAATCGGCAAGAACTTGAAATTTAATTCTTTGGACAAAGATATAAGAAAATATATACTGTCATTCAGCAAAGAGCTCTCAAAAAAAGAGTGGGTATGTGGCATACTTTTATTCGGATCCGTTGCAAAAGGCACTTACAATAGATACAGCGATGTAGATATACTGGTAGTAGCTGATAAACTAGATCTAGATTACTTTGACCAAATAAATGATATAAAGATGAGACTTGAGGAGAAGAGAGAAAGCTTTACAAAAAGAGGATATCACCTAAGAGTAAGCGCAAGTGTAATGGAAAGAGAAGGCTTGCTGCATTTTAAACCAATATTCTTAGACTTCTTTGAATATGGTATAATTTTATATGAGGAAGATGATATTTTGACTGAGTTCATGGACAGAATGAGAAAAATAAGATATGAGAGAGTATTCACTGAAAAGGGGGAGATATTAAAATGGAGAACCGGATAAGTGAAGCTATGAAAGACTCGGAAAGATGGTTATCATCGGCGGAAAATAATCTTAAAGCAGGTAACTATGATATCGCTCTTTACTCTAGTGAAATGTCGTTAGAGATAGCGATCAAAGCGCTTCTGATTAAAAACGGAATAGATTACCCGAAGAAGCATGATGTTATAGACCAATTTAGATTGATTATAAACCAGAGGAATACAGACAATAAGCTGAGAGAAAAAGCAGATAATATCATAAAAACATTCAGCCAGCTCCTGGACTACAGGAATATAGCCGGATATAACTTTGGAGAATTAAAACTAGATGACAATGTTAAGAATAAAACTGAGGAGCTTATAAAAGAGACAAAAGCATACATAGAACTAATCGAAAGTATCTATGAAGATTAAAACGGTGATATCCTCCCAACCGCTAAAGCGTATTGGCTTCCCCTGCTATTGCAGAGTATGTTCTCAGTTCTTTGATTCCTGTCTCAACCTGAGGTCTTACTGAATCTCCTGAGCGTTACTTCTACTTTGTCCAAAGATAGCTCTTTTGAGTATGTTTATTGCTGCGTTTACGTCTCGGTAGATCCTTAATTTGTAGGCTATTATTGTCTCCATATTTCTCTATATTGTGTTCCGTGCTAATAATATTTATCTGAGTTTTGTTTTCATCCTGCCTATAAAAAGCGCGGGATTTCTGCCCATATTTGTTAAAAACGAATTAAAAAGCAATCCCACACCGAAAAAATGATTCTCTCAGAGAGAATAGATAAGAAGGAAGTAGAAAAGGCAGTTGATCTTTTTTATACCTTGCTAGGATTACGAAATGAAAGCGGGTATATGTACGACAGCCGCACTTCAAATGCAAGGCTGGGCGAACTTTTGGAGATTTACTTTGAGCCAACCCGCAGATATGTCAATTTTTTTAAGAAAACCTTGGATTCTCTATGATTTATACGAATTATTGATTATAATTCAATTTTTAATAGCGTATTAGCTTTTTAAGGATATACTATGTTAAGTTTAAACAATATTTTGAAAGGGTATTCCTATTAATTTAAAACAAAAGAAAATCCCTTAGGAATCAGATTTTTATCAATCCTTAAACTAGTTTTATAGCCGGATTATCTCATAATATGAGTAAGTATAAGTTTACTTTTCTTTATTTAAAATTAAAAAATAAAAGTATCTTAATTTAGTCTATTGTTTCTCTATTCTATGCAATTTTATGAGACACTGCCGAAAGTCACGGAAGGCATTACTCCATTCGGAGGATAACCTGCAGTAAACCACCAATTTATATTTTCATCCAAATTAACACCATCTGCATCGGCATAGTAAAGACTGGCATAAAGATTACTTGATGAATCCAGGTAATTATCAGCAGATTCGCAGTAGTTATATCCAGCTGCTTCACCACATCCTTTTACCGTAGAAATGCTAGGTCCGGGATAAGAAAAATTATCAATCTGCCAGGATGTTGTTCCAGTTCCAACAATATTATCTCCCCAAGCACCGTTATTAACATATTGTAAACCGAAATACACTGTAGAAGAAGCTATATCACCATCAAAGTAATTAATCGATGATGCGGTTGGAGAATTGCCAAGACCATTGGAGGGTTCGCCATTTGAATCTGAAGAACTTGGAGCCTGAAAGCTTGAGTACTGAATATAACCTGTATTTGGTAGGGATTTATAATCATACGATAATATACCCTCTCTTGTATAGATTACTCCGGTTAAGCTTATGATATTTATCTTATTGCCATTGCTGTATGTAGCAGTTGTTTGAGTTGCTGTTATACTTGATAATATATTAAAATCCGATAGAGGAGTGTTTCCATTTATGTATATATCGAATACATTCTCCCCATCATCGTATTCTCCGTATGTTGATGATAATTGAGGAGCCTCGCCGTCGTTTACTTTGTTAAAGAGATTGGTTGTTGTTGGAGCAAAGCCCATATAGACTGTTATTGATGAGAAAGCTGGTATGCTTCCAAGCTTAAGCCAGAAAAGAGCATGGTTTGCTGTATAACTTTCCAGCCAGGAGGGTATTACAGTTCCGTTTTGATAGAAAAACTCAACATTCTGGAAGGAATATGTGCCTGTTAGATTAGCATACGAGCCGTCATAAACTGAGGAGGAAACGTTTACCATCTGCTGGAATGGAGTTGGAGTTGCAGTTGATTGAATGTTTGTCACTGTTATCTGTGAGTAATACTCTATTCCTGTCGGTAATGTTGGACCAGTTGTTAATGTTCCTACTGAACCGGTTGTTGATGTTCCTGCCAATGTTCCTGTTGCATTCAGGGTCTGTGGCAATGGTCCTCCTACTGTTGAATACTGTAATAAAACTGACATTGATAACTTTACGCCGCTTGCTTTGCATGCTATTGAAGGTATTATTATATCTGCCGTACTGCCTGATGTCAATGTAATTGCTGATGGTAGAGTAAAAGCTAAACTGGTTGTATTGGCTCCAGTTGCTGAGGATATGAAGACCTTTGTTATTTTCGCAGAGGTTGCTGATCCTGGTAATGGACCGGCTAAAACCGCAAATGATAGGCCATCCTGCGTGCATAATGTGGATGAAACTGTAAATGGAGAGAAGCCTGATGATGTGAAAGTTACACTGCTTGAAGGGTTGAAGATACCCATGCTGTAGAGAATGACTGCTACTATGACTATGATTAGTATTGCCCACCCATAGGTCATCATATATTCTAAAGCGGACTGTCCTTTTTTTGTTAACATAGAATCTTTTCCTGTCTGTCTGAATATATATAAGAGCTTAACCGTGACATATAGAATAAACATAATAAATATATATAAATCTTTTTCGGCTGTTATCTGATTTAGTTGTTAAGATCTTAGAAGAGCTAGATTTTTTCTTTAACTTTACACTCTTTATTCAAAGAGTATATTATTGGAACTCCGGTCGGTATTTCAAAGTCCAGTACCTGCTGCTTTGTCATATTCTCAAGATACATTGCAATTGATCTTAAACTGTTCCCATGTGCAACTACAAGAACGTTTTTTCCTTCCTTTAAATCAGTCATTATGCAGTTCAAAAAGAAAGGTATTGTTCTTTTCTGTGTGTCCTCCAGGCTTTCACCGTTCGGTGGATTAACATCATAGCTTCTCCTCCAGAGATGGACCTGCTCTTCTCCATATTTATC
>JBBIPE010000025.1:0-9726 GCA_037443005.1 archaeon | reverse complement strand
ACCGTCATCGTATTCTCCGTATGTTGCTGACAATTGAGGAGCCTCACCGTCGTTTGTATTGTTAAACAGACTTATGTTTGGCAATGCAAAACCCATAAATAATATATAGGATTCTCTTGGTTTTACTTCACCTAGTTTAACCCAATAATCTGTAGCTTTGCTTGCAGAAGAAACACCGTTAAATTGCAAATTTCCTACAGTGGATAAGGTATTGTGCCCGTTTTGCTGGTTTACATTTCCTGATAATAGATACCACGCTATTAAACCCGAATTATTTAGAGGGGAACCGGCAACTCCTCCATCATAAAGCAATGCAGCTTTTGTCGGTGTAAAAACCTGGTTATAAAACTGAAAATTTGATATGTAGCCAGTGAAATTAAATTCTGGTGTAGAAGGTGTATTATCCCAGCCGGAATGACCGCTTCCTATAGCCCAATAAGTTGGACTGCATGACTGAACGGATGAGTATGAGTAAGAAGCGATTTCATTTCCGTTTAAATAAAGTATCTGCTCCGTTGGAGTCTGAGTTATTGTTACTTGATTCCATTTTCCATTAGCTACGAAATAATTTGTATTGAAAGGCTGACTGCCTGTCCAATCACCGCCTGCTAAATCCCCGTTATCATTTACATATATTGTAGGAGAATAACAGCTACTACTCCCAGGCACAGCATTATTTCCATTCGATATTACAATACCGTCACTTGTTGTCTTAAACCATACACTTATTGTAAATGAACTTGCCATGCTAAATGGATAATTCTCTGGAAGTTCGGAATAACTGTTGCCATTGAAATATGCTATATCCCCAGATTCAAGCCATGAAGGAATTGTACTGCCGCTTGGAGAGAAAAATTCAATATTATTCAAACTCTGATTTTCGA
The DNA here is from genome assembly GCA_037443005.1 of archaeon. Classification (GTDB taxonomy): domain Archaea; phylum Nanobdellota; class Nanobdellia; order Parvarchaeales; family Parvarchaeaceae; genus Parvarchaeum. Next base: position 8,842 of record JBBIPE010000025.1, on the reverse strand, counting down.
AAGAGTGATATCCAAAGGAATCTATTGAGATATTCTGCTGAAATGGTGAAGAAGTTGCAGAAGACTGCAGATTTGTTATTGATATCGGCACGAAATTTGTTATTCCTTTGGGTATATTTGCAACAGCTTCCCAGTAAGTCTGGTTGGCAAGATCAGATTGATTTGAAAAAACAGTTATGTTGTATAAACCTACTGACATTGTCTTCTGATAAGATAGGCTTGCTGATCCTAAAGGAACTACAATACTGCCGTTTATCATCAGGCCTATATGACTTGCATGTATGCCAAATGCAGTTATATTCATTGTAATATCACTTGCTATACCGTTATTTCCATCTTTTACACCATTAACAAATACAGTTATCTGCGGTTGAACCGTACCTATACTTACAGAAGGCATTACTCCGTCTGGTGGATAGGCACGGACTCTGACCCATTGTACAGATATCGACGAGCTAGGACTGCAGTCGCCTATACCTATAATTGGGTACACTTGTGAGGGCAATGTTAGCGCAGTCTGTGTTTCTGCAGTCGGCACATAATTCTGATATACAGCCTGACTTGAAGAGGAAACCCAGGCTATACCTGTTATACCAGAATGTATATCCGGTGAGGCTAGGTTATTAAGGCCATCGTCTATCGTGCCATCAGCAAATCCGGAAGCCCAGAAATTAAAGAAGTACATTTCTGTATTAAGGTTATCCGCTCCTGTTAAGGCTATACCAGAGGCAACGCCGCTTACTGATAGAGTGTCCGTTTCAAATATTACTGGAGGGGTAAACCCTGTTTGTGATACTATACCTGCCCAATCAGTGCTGGAATCAGTAGAGATATACAAACCATTGTTTACTGTTACTCCAGGACCACCGCCACTGACTACCGTTCCGCCGCAATTTGTTCCAGAACCTCCGTTAATCCATTTGCTACTAAGCGAGCTTCCGGCAAAGTTATCATAGAAGTTAAACACACTCGCTCCGTCATCGTATTCTGCATATGTTGAAGATAACTGCGGTGCTTCGCCGTCGTTTGTATTGTTAAAAAGATTCATATTTTTTGGAGCGAAGCCCATATATATAGTAAAGGAAGAATGCGCTGGGATGGCAGGTAACTTAAGCCAGTAAACAGCACTAGTTGCAGTATTTGAATTTCCTGATTCTAACCAGGAATTTATCACAGTACCATTAGGATAGAAAAATTCAACGTTCTGAAGATTACTAGCTTCATACTGCTGGTAATCTGCTGAATCTATTGTTACCATCTGCTGGAAAGGAGAGGGAGTTGACAAGCCCTGATTGTTTGTTATTGTGATTGGAATGTAATTCAGAACATTGCTTGGAACTATTAGCAGTCTCTGGGGAAGAAAACATGAAGGACTTATTATTCCTAGAGAACTGACATATATCTCCGCTACGGAATTTGATGCAAACTGGCCGCTAGTCGGTTTTACACTTCCAGAATAGAATCCAGATATAGTTGTTTCATTCTGCTCTGCAACAATTTTATTATCTGTATATATTATTATTGTAAAATTAACATTTCCAACAAGGTTACCAGCAGTGTCAAGAAAAGAGACATTATAAAATATACTTGAAGGATTATCTATATAGGAAGTAGATATATAAGATATGGGAAGTTGCATTGACAGCTGTGCTTCGATTTTTCCGTTTTTCTTTACTAGTTTTACACTGGCAGTATACGTTCCAGGATTAAGCGGAATTTCTCCTGTTGTATATAATGGGAGGGATTGTGAAGCCTCTTCTCCTGCATGACTAAATGAGATAGATGTATTACATATAGAGGAGGTTAAATCCAAACCTGGAGAAGTAAAACTAAACTGTTGAGAAGATCCTATCCCACCCGTAGAAACGGAGGATACTGCATTATATATGCTCGTTGCAGCAAGCTGAAGATCCTGTGCAGAACCAGCTGAGTTATATCCTGCTTGATAGTAAATCGCATAGGATATTGCGGCGACTAGTATAAATATGGCAACACCCATAACTAATAGATACTCCAAGGAGGACTGGCTTTTCGATGTGACATCCTCCCAACCGCTAAAGCGTGTGGGCTTCCTTTGTTTCATGCGCTCACCACATCCTGCAAAGGACGTATTTTACCGGTTCTCAGTTCTTTGATTCCTAATCTCTTTTGAAGTCTAACAGAATCTCCCTGAGCGTGACTTTTCCTCTGTCCGAAGGTAGCTCTTTTGAGTATATTTATTGCTGCGTTTGTGTCTCTGTCCATCTGCAATCCGCATTTATTGCAGCGGTATTCTCTGCTTGAAAGCGGCATTTCCTGAAGATTGCCGCAGCTGCTGCATTTCTTTGATGTATCTCTTGCGTTTACCTTTAATACTTTCATACCAGCGCTTTCAGCCTTGTATGAGAGCATTTGGATAAACTTATTCCATGAAGCGTTCTGTATAGACTGCGCTAATATGTGATTCTTTACCATGTTAGTAATACTGAGTTTCTCAATGACAAAAGATGTATATCCTGATTTCACTAAGCTATTTGAAAGCTTGTACATAAAGTCAGTTGACTGATTTGTTATATTCTTCCACTCGTTCTGCAAATGCAGCTTTGCCTTTTCCCTTCTTTTAGATGATTTCTTCCTTTTCGAAATTCTTCTCTGCCATAAAGCTATCCTCTTTGCCTTCTTTTTGAAGAACTTGGGCTTGGCTATCTTTGTCCCGTCGGACAATGCGATAAAGTTGTTCAATCCTAAATCTATTCCCACTGGTTTTGTGTCCTCTACCTTTGGAGGAGCTATCTCTTGAATGGCTGTAAAGACGACATAGTATAGTTTTCCTTCCCTCTTTATAGTCAGCGTCTTTATCTTTCCTTCTATCTTCCTGTGCATTTCCATAGACAGCCTTCCGAGTCTTGAGACATGAAGATATTTGGTTTTCTTCTTATTGTTTGCTTCTATTGAAAATGAGCCGTTATCCTGAGGATATGTTATGCTTTTGTATCTGTCTACAGATTTGAATCTTGGGAAGCCTGCTTTTATCTTCTTTCCAGAGTTCTTTTCCTTTACTCTGCGAAAGAAGTTCTGGTATGCTTTTATTACTCTGTACTCTATCTCACATCTTGTCTGTGAATAAAGCTTTAGAAAATCCTTGTTTTCCTCTATTATTGCTTTCTTGAATAAATTGAACTGCGACATTGAGATTTTACTGTTTCCATGCTTATATGATTGTATTGATTTTTCAAGAAGTCTGTTGTAAAGCCTTTGCGCAAGAATAAGCATGTTGTTTATTTCTGACTGCCTCTTTATATCCGGATAGATCCTGAATTTGTAGGCTCTTCTTACTTCCATAATTTTGTTTTATCCTTCCAGGATTATATAGTTTTTTCGGTTCGCTTTTATCATACTCTTAAAGGATGTGGGATTTCCCGCTCACATTGTTAATTTGCATAAGTTTGCTTTTCCTTTATATTCAAGAACTTGTCAACAATCTTATTTATTCTTTGACTTACCTCCTCTACGCTGCCGTTCGCATCAACCCTTTTAAGATGAAATTCCTTTGATATTGAGATGTAAGCCTGCCTTACCTTAGAAATCTTCTGAATAGTATCAAAAATCTGTAGGCTATCCTGCTCCTTTGGCATACGTGATAATGACATCTTCGGATCTATATCAAGATATATACCTAAGTCAGGCTTCCTAAAGCTTATGTTCACGGATCTAAGCCATTTATAGTTTATACCGGAAACAAAACCATAAGCCAACGTTGAAAAAAAGTATCTGTCACATACTACATTGAAGCCCTTGGCCATTGCAGGCTCTATCTCTGTTTCTATGTGATGCGCTCTATCTGCGCAGAAGATGAGCTGTAGTGCTTTGCCTGAGATATTAAGCTCTTTGTTTATTACGGCTCTTGAAATACCTCCAAGCAGCCCATTTGTAGGCTCTTTTGTTATAATAGCCTTTAAACCATTTGCCCTTATATGCTCAGTTAATAGAGCAGACTGCGTGCCCTTCCCGGCATTGTCTATCCCTTCTATTACTATGAACTTTCCTACCATAATTATTTTAGGTTCTCTGTAATTAAATTACTTATTTCATCTATTTTAAGCGACCCATCTATTCTTTCCCATTTTCTGGAATGGAAATTTTCCTCCATTAATTTTTTGTAGTAATCAGAAACATCTGAGAGAAATTTCTTATTGCTCTCAAATTTATCTACCTCCATTTTCCCCTTCTGTTTTTCCTTTCTCTCCATAGAGATTTCAACAGGAACGTCTATGTAGAAAGTTATAAATGGAGATGGCATATCAAGAAGTGTAACTATCTCCTTTGCCTTACTATAATCAAATCCTCCGGCAGACTGATACGCTATAGTGGAAAAGAAGAACCTATCTATTATTATGTATCTGCCTTTACTTAGCTCCTCAATTATATTTTGTCTGTCCTTTATCATATCTATAAGATAAAGCATGAAAAGCTCGTCAACGTTTAAATTTATCTCCTTATAAAGAAAGGATTTTATTCTTTTGCCATAAATAGATGAATAATCTGGATAAGAATAAATCAAAGCCTCCTTACCGTATTTTTCCAGATTCTCTTTTAGTATCCTAGACTGGGTTGCCTTACCAGCACCGTCTATCCCCTCTATTACTATTATCTTTCCTTCCATTTAGCTCTCCTTCAACCCTTTTTTGTATGACTGAACTTTTTCTCCTAAAAAGTCAAGTATCTGGAAACTTTTATCACGTAAATTTACAATTGGGATTTTTGCGACATCTGGAACCATCCCATATTTTTTCTGATAGGAAGTCTGGTATTGCCAGCATGATGAGTTTATAAGAACTGTCCCTTTATAAATAGAGGCCAATGTTTTATGTATATGGCCGGTTGCAAATATGTCAGGAGTCTCTTCTATAACTAAATAATCCCTAGGCAATGGAATAAGCTGTGTTGAGCCATGAGACGGAGCTAAATGCCTCGATCTTAACATTATCTTCATTATGTTTTCTATGTCATCTGCATCCATCTTGCTATATTTTTGTATTTTATTTGCATAGTAGGTTATACTAAAACCGTGGTATGCAAGTAAGTTTATCTTGGTATTTCCATCTACAAGATTAACTTGGTAAGGATTTGATAGAAAAATCGCATTATCTAACTTATAAAGACTTTCTGCAAAATTCTTATCCAGCTTTGGCTGTGGTTCCGCAATATGCGTTGCATCGTGATTTCCCTGTGATAACAGTATTTTTATATTCTTAGGTATCCTATCGAGATATTCATAAAGCTTGTTATACTGTCCTTTGAGATCTTTTATCTCCAATTCCTTCTCCTGATCTGGATAAACCCCTATTCCATCTATTAAATCGCCATTTAAAACAATAAACTTTACTAGCTTTGCTATATTTGAATATTCAGGTAATTCACCGTTTATCCATTTTATAAACCTTTCAAAAGCATCCGCAACAAAAAGCTTGGATCCGATGTGTATATCTGATAGAAATAAAACAAATGAATCATCCATTTCTTGTTTTACTTTGTCTTTTAGCTGTATTTCGGGAAAATTTATATTTTTTACAAATATAGCATCATTGTATTTCCTTCCAGAAATCTCTATAACCTGATCTTCTAGTATCTCCTGATCCTTATCTGTTATTATCGCTTTATATTCTCCAGTATTGTCTTCTATATCAAGTATTGTGTATTTTTTTACAGGGCTAATTGAAACTGATGATACCATAGCTATTGTTTTAACATCAGAGCTCTGCGGCATGTTTTTTATGCTTGAAAGTGACATAAGCCCGCTCTTGTCCTTGAGCATGAGTATGTTTTTTATCCTTGAGAACCTATCATTGAAGTAGTTGACCCAGTTTACTGGTTTTGAATCTGAAATTTCACCTTCATAGTTTTTTATTATCTCAACTGATGTTTCAACCTTTGTCTCACCGTCATATAAACTGTGAAATACGTTAAGATCAAGGAAGCTTATATCTTTCTCTTTCAGTAATTTTATTAGATAGTCCAAATCAACTATATTTAAATCCTTTACCGATGAATCTACTAGTATCCCGTTTGAGAATAGTTTATTAAGTTGATTTTCATCCATGTAAACCTGTTGACTAATAGTATTCTATTATCTACAGATATTTATTAATAACGTTAATAAGCTATATTCTTTCTAATAATTCCAGACCTAAGAAATCTGAGAGCGTTTTAACAATGTAAATAAAATAGTTCAGTAGTTCTAGACGGGCAGCTTCATTACTTCCTCCGATTATCCTGTTTTTTTCGTAAAAACTATTAAAATGATCACATATCCTATGAAGATAATCGCATATGATGTTAGGCTTAAGATTCATTACGGCATTATCGAGGTTTTCCTCCCAGAATAAAAGCTCTTTCAGGAATGAATTCTCTTCGTCATTGAATTCTATTTTTCCTGTGCTTTTTTTATCGGCTTTGTTCATAATGCTTACTGCTCTTGAATAACTGTAGTTTATGTAAAGCGCACTGTCTCCCTTTAAAGCAGTTGCATCATTTATATCAAAAACTACCATCTTTGACGGAGAGAACTTAAGGATGTAATATCTTATAACGGATGAGGCAAGTTTAAATGCATCCTCATCAGTAATCTCCTTTCCGTTCTTTGTGCTTTCTTCGATTATCCTTTCTTTAACTGCTGTTACTAGATTATCAAATTCTATAGTTATACCCTTTCTTCCGCTCATTCTTACAAAATTCTCTTCCGTTTTTATCCCTATTGTGGAAGCTGTGTCTTTTGATATCGCGACCGGCTCATAACTGTAATGATTATATGAGTTGATGCCGGAGAAACTCTCTATTATTGCTTTTACGACAGATTGCTCTGCATTCTGCGCAGAGTCTGTTAGAGTAAATGACATATCTATTTTTTTAGATGATATATCCTTACCACTTGAACTCGAGATAAGTATATCGGAACCGTCATTGTTTTTACCGAAATACCTATATTTTATAGCCTCATTTATTAAACTGTGTTTTATCATTGCATACGCAATATCCTTTGCTATGTATAGCGCAGTGCCATCTGACCTTGTCAATGTAACTTCAGAATCATTAACTATAGTAACTACACAGCCTTTGTTTTTCTCGCTTTCTGACCTAAAACATATCTTCTCATTTATGAGTTTTTCTATGGCTTTTTTAACTATCCCTTCCCCAAGAATATAACGTTCTAAATCCAGCAAATCATATTTTATATTCTGATTTGAAAGTGTAACAAGCTGGGCTGATAGGATCCTATCTACAATATTTTCCAGCAGGATCAAGGTTTCCCTGTCCCCGCTTTCTATATCCATGAGAGTCTTTTTCCTTTTTTCCAACAGACTGCTGTCCTTTTCATATGTCTCGTTTACTTCCTTGTATATTTTAGAGCAGTAAAGATCGAATTTCATTTCAGTATCCATTTTCTTCCCAAGATACCTAAAGCCGACGATTATATCTGCAACCTGCGCTCCCGTATCTTCTATAAAGTTTGAGGTTGTAACCTCTGCAGAGCTGTAAATCAAGCTCTTTCGTATAAACTCTCCAATATAAGAATTCCTCATGTGTCCTATATGCAGCCCCTTATTCGGATTTACAGAGGTATGCTCCAGACGTATAACCTTGCCGGAAAATCTATTATTAACAGACTTAACAAGTTTATCACTTATGAAACCAAAAGAATTGTTAAGCTCTGAAAAGTCAAGAGCAATGTTTACATAGCTGTTTACTGCCTTTATGTCTTTTATGTATTTTGAATGTATAGTTTTAGCCAGTTCTTCTGCAATGTCATTGGGCTTTTTACCCTCTTTTTTTGCAACATCAAAACAGTTAAAACTTATATCGGAAAAATCTGAATAAACAAGCTTTACCTCCTCAGGTAAATTCAGTATCCTCTTAATTTCATCTAGTTTCATTTTTTATCCTCAAACTACAGACTATATATGATAGCATATTACCACCTCTAAAGCGTGTCGATTTCTCCATATTATTTATGTTGTCTTCAGTGCTAATATATTTATCTTGAGTTTGCTTCAATTCCACCTTTAAGAGTATAGGATTTCCCACTCACTTTGTTAATTTAGAGATTAATAAAATTTATTCTTTGAATTTTATGTAAAGGTAGAAAACTTTATATACCTATCCTATGTTATTATAACTATAAAATTTGTGAGGATTCAAATAAAAGGATAATAATGACAGAAGTTTGCCCGGTTTGTGGTCTACCTAAAGACCTTTGTATCTGCGGAACTATTTCTCAGGAAACGCAGAGAATAAAAATATACACTAAAAAGGTTTCTTTTAGAAAAGTTGTCACTGTAATAAATGGACTAGACTCGAAGACAACCAACATAAAGGAGCTGACAAAAAAGCTGAAAACTAAGATAGCCTGTGGAGGAACATATAAAGACGGCGTTATAGAATTGCAAGGAGACCATATTGATAAGGCAAAGGAGATACTTCTAAACGAGGGATTTTCAGAGGAATCTTTCTCCTAAACAACCTTATTGAAAAGATTTTCTCCTCTATGGACTTTTTGAACTGAGTCCTTAAAATAAGCATCATTTACTGTCTGATTTTTAACAGACAACATGTTCTGTATCTTCTCTGAAGTAGAAGGCATAAAGGGTTTTATGAATATGCTTATTATCCGAATAGCCTCAATTGAATTATAAAGAACATTTGAAAGTTCCTCTCCACTTAGAGTCCACGGTTTTCTGTCATTGAAATATTTGTTTACCTTTCTTACGCCTTCAAAAATAATATTTATAACTGAATATAGGTCATAATCCTCAAAGGCCTTGTTTATAGCCTCATTGGATATAAACCCATAAAGCTCTTTTTTACC
>JBBIPE010000024.1:0-10011 GCA_037443005.1 archaeon | reverse complement strand
TTTGTTATGCATAACTTTAGTTAATATCTTTGATATAAAAGCATTTTAAGATAAAACTGACTAAATGCTTTTTAAGGAGCAAAGGAGCATATACAATTAAATCGGTAAGGATAAAATTATCCATCAATTATTTCTTATCTATCTACTCTACTCGTTTCACAGCTTATGAACAGAATTCACCGAGTTCTATAATTTACTCTTGATTTTGAGAAATGCACCCTTGTTTTTCTGTAGATCAAAAGAATCAACGGAAGCAGGATAAAAAACCTAATACCATGAATTCTGTTGTCAATGCGAAGTTTCCGTTTTCAGAAACCGCTATTGATAAAAGGAAGGCCCATAAAGCGTTTGCTATCGAAAGAAGTATACCGATTGCAACTACAAAAGGAGGTTATGCCTGTATCTGAAGGCCCTGTGCATAAAGATTATATATATGATTATTATAAGTTTAAAACAACATCTGAAATAAAGGAAAACAGAAAATAAGCGATTTAAATCTTGCTTGTAATTATAAATATATGGAGAAGAAAATACTTGTATTTAAAACCGCCGGTACTGTTCTATCTACGAGAAAAAACGCGGATGAATTTTTCAAGGAGATAAAAAGGCAAAAAGCGAAAGATGTAATACTGGATTTTAAAAAAGTGGAATTTATGAGCAGGTCATTTGCAGACCAATATTTGCAGCTAAAAATAGATTCAAGAATACAGATCAGGGAAATAAACAAAAATGATGAAATAAGCAGGATAATTGATTTCGTTGAAAGGGTAAGAAAAAGAAACGAGCCAGACTGGTTAAATATCAAATACAAAACCAGAAAACTTTCCGTGGCATAAATTATTTTTAAGCATATTTACAAACAACTGAGTATTTAGAGTATTCCATTATAGTGTAGGATAGTTATAAACCCAATAACTTTATAACATAATTACATCAAATATAAAAGGCGGACAAGCCGGAAAGGCATTGTGTAAACTCATTCTTTAATTTTATAGAGAAAGCTGGGATATTAAAGATAATGTGAAAATTTATAATCTTATAAGAACAAAAAGAAAAAAATAATGTTCAGATGCTGCATCTTAAACTGTCAGCATAGCTGTGCGGATAATCGAGCATCAGTACTTCCTTGTCTTTTACCTTGCATTTGTAGAGGTAAAAGCCAATTTTGCCAGTCCATCCAGGATATTGCCGTTCTCCAAGGTATACAAAACCTTTAAGCTTCAAGGCCATTTTCTGCTTTGCCGATAACTTAACGTTTTCTATTTCCCCAGTATAGCGGTTGTATACCGATTTTTCGCTGTTTTTTGCAGACATTCCTGTCTTTCCAAGTAGTTTTTCCAAACCGTTGTTATATATTTCAGTTCTTCCTACCATACAGTAATAATCAGATTATGTTTAGTATTTAAGCTTTATTTTGGCTGGAACGCTTATTCTAGATACCTTTTGGATATAACGAAGCCCTTCTTCAGATCGTTTACTGCGTATCCCTTTTCATTTATTCTGTCCCTTAGAGTATCCGCTTCGGTGAAGTTACCGCTTTCTCTTAGTGTTTGGCGCTGCTGGGCAATTTCTTCTACATCCTTGGGTATATCATAATCCATTGACAGAGAAAGAACAGAATCCATTTTTTTAACTGCTTCATTAAGCGCATCGTATTCCTCTGTGTCTATGCTTCCTTCTTTTACCCTGGAATCGATTAAATCCAGTATGGAAAAGAAAATTGATAGAGCGGAATGAGTATCCAGATCATTGTTTAAAGCAGCCTTGAAATCATTCAGCAGTGAATCTGCCTTTTCCTTAAGTTGGTTTCTTTTGAGGTTGTCTCCTGTGACCCTTTCCAGCTTTTCCAGGGAACGCCGTGACAGGTCTATCCTGCTTAACGTTTTTTCATATTTTCTCAGTGAATCGAAGGTAAAATCCAGCTTGTTTCTGTAATGGCTATCCAGGACCATAAGGCGGAAGGACAGTGGATTGAAGCCCTGCTGCGTTATATCCCTTAAAGTGTAGAAATTACCCAGTGATTTTGACATCTTCTGTCCATTCACCAAAAGATGCTCACCGTGAACCCAGTAATCCGCAAATTTTTTGCCGGTATAAGCCTCCGATTGAGCTATCTCGTTTTCATGGTGCGGAAATATCAAATCCACGGCGCCGCAGTGCACATCTATCGTATCGCCGAGATACTTCAATGACATGGCCGAGCATTCTATATGCCATCCCGGTCTTCCCTTTTTCAGCTTTCCTTCCCAGAAGACATTGCCGTCGTTTTGATCCCAGTATTTCCACAATGCAAAATCTGCTGCGTTTTCCTTGTCATAATTGTCATTTATTATCCTTGAATATTTCCCGTTTAACTGCATTCCCGAAAGCTTCCCATAATCCGCAAATGATGAGACCTTGAAGTATATGCCGTCCTCTGCCTCGTATGCATTGCCTGATTTAAGTAGCTTTTCTATTATGTCCTGCATTTCCTCTATATTGTCTGTTGCCTTTGTGAAATCTATGTTGTCTTCAATGTTTAATTTCTTTATATCCTCAAAAAAGTATTTTGAATATATCTCCGTGTACTCTTTCAGCGACATTCTACTTTCTATAGATCCTTTTATCGTCTTGTCATCTACGTCTGTTAGGTTCATTATGTGCTTTACTTTATAGCCATTGAATTCAAACACTCTTTTCAGTATGTCATAGAATACGAATGTCCTGAGGTTTCCCAGATGGACATAATTGTAAACAGTGGGGCCGCAGGTGTACATAGTGACTTCCCCATATTTCAAAGCTTTAAATTCCTCTTTTTTTCTTGTCAGAGTATTGAAAATTTCCATATTAAAAAGGGAATTTCTATATATAATAAGATTTATTTCATTTAATAAGTGTTTAATATAAAAGAAAATAATAATTGATATGGCATTAGGCAGACTTGGAAGAGATTTAGGAGGGTTGCTTCTTTTTCTCGGACTTATGTTTTTCGTCCTGCTTTTTGCCGGTTTCTCCTCGGGATTCTTCTCCCATTCGTTTGCACAGTCTGCAGTGAGCAAGATAATCAACTACACTGTATCGCAGGACCAGCTGACGAACATCATATCAAAAACAAACACCACTGGACTGATAAACACTGTTACACCTAAGCTTGACTCACAGATATCCTATGTAAACTGTGGCACTGGCTGTCTTGCATCCTCCTATCTTAAGGATGTATCCGGAATAAACATCGGAATGAACAATATCGACCTTTTCCACTATGAGATCATATCTCTGGTTATAGCCGTGATTGGCGTCATTCTTATATTCTTTTCATACGAAAAGGAGAAGAAGCTAACTGCAATAGGAAAGAATATGATATCAATGTCCATAATATCCTCCGTGCTTTTCTATATACCGCTTATGTATATAGTGCCGTTTCTGCTTTCATTTACAGTTTCATCATATTCTCTGAAGATACCAAATACAGTGTTTTCAGGCTTTGCTTCCTATCTTTTTGTGATGTATCTCGGAATAATAATAATTGGAGCAGTTCTAATGGCAGTTGCTGCCATAATATCAAGAATTAGGAAAAATCCTGCACAGAGCACGGGTACAAAGCTTATAGTAACACAGAAGTAAATATTGAAAGCACTACCTACTTAAGCTTCAATGTGACTTCCTTATCAGTAAATCCGCTCTCCTAAAAACAAATATTAAAGCAACTGTTTTGTGGCTACTTTAAAAAACTTATGAGTAATTTTTACTCCCCTTCATTTTCGTAGTATTCCTTTAGAACTTCATCCGAGTTCTCCTCGATCTGATGTTCTATTCTCTTTTCTTCCTCGTCCATAGTTTAGGATTAAAGCGATGATAGTATAAAAATGTTGGAATAAACAAAGAAACCTGATATTGATAGGAGTAATAGTAGTTTTGATTTGCCTATAGAAGTAGGGTTCCTTAGCTTGAATGGTGATATTATATCTTCATAGAATGTAAACCGCAGCTTTTCTTTTATTTCACTGTTTATACGATATATCTGCGTTTATTGAAGGCAGATTTGACAAAAATTATCTCCGGAAGCACTGAGAAAGGTGAGCGCGGGAGTCGAACCCGCTTACTTCGTTTCCGGCCATGTTTTGATTACGCATGGTGTAATCGCCATTTGCAGACGAATACATGGCCGTTCTGTCAGCTCACCATATTTTTAATTAGGTGTGTATGCCTTATATTCTTATTACACCGAAAAAAATTTATATTTGATTTTATCATTAATTTTTATATATAAAATGTAAAAATGGAGGTGACAGCTATGAAAATCAAAGACATGCATCCTTTGGAACCAACGAACTTTGATCCTTTCAGAAACATCGAAAGGATGATGAACTTTATGGACTTTAGTTTTGGCTACCCTAAAGTTGATGTCATAGATGAAAATGATAGGATAAAGATAGTTGCGGATATGCCAGGAGTGGAAAAGAACGACATAAAGGTAAAGATAGAAAGAGACAATGTAATTATAAGGGCCAAAATGGACAAGGAAACAAGACAGGAAGATAAAAACTATTACAGAGAGGAGAGAAACTACGCCGATTATTTCAGGCAGATTCCTCTGCCAGTAGAAGTCAAAAAAGATGAGGCAAAGGCAACATTCAGGAATGGAATATTGACACTAGAGATGCAGAAAGCCAATAATGATGAAAGCGACATCAAGATAGACTAGCGCCTTTGTCACGGATAAAGGACATATCCGGATTTAAACTGTTTTTTCTCTCTTTCATTTATTTCTTTAAGTATAAGTTCTCCAGTTGATTCATTTTCCTTCCCCATAGCCTTACGGTGCGGCTTTCCGCTGCTTTTAGGTATATAGAAGTCTACCCCAGAGAAAAAGGATATTCCGCTGCTGCTTATGTAGAATTTCCTTATTTCTCCGCTTCCGAGGATTTGTCTGAGGGATTCTATATCACCATTTTTATCCACTAGGTAGAACATGAACTGCTCGTTTTTTATCTGTCTGCCGAATTCTTCAAGTTCCCCTCTTTTGCGGTAATCCTGCAGCTCAACTAAATCTGATACAAGAATATCATAGCCTACTAATTCTCTAAGACTAAAAAGGGAATTTATGTATTCGTTATTTTCTGTACTTTCCACAGTGGGCAGAAAACCATACCCCCTGAAAAGCATCGAATTTGAGTTTATGAATCCATAGTAATCTCCGACTATGTTTGTTCTCCCGCTGTTTTTTGCGTTTTCCGCCTTTAACTTTAGTATGCTCGCGAGAGCCTTCATTTTTTCCCCGCTTTTTATTTCCATGATTAATGCAGATAACAACGAGTATAAATAATTTACAAAATTACACAGGTTTATTTGTAAAAATTACAATAAATGATATGCTAAAGTAGAAAATTCATGAGATACTATAATTCAATGGGACCTCACTGTCAGGGGAAAGCAGGACAACGCCCCTGTCTGTTTCCACACCCAGGACAAGAACTTCTGACATGAAATCCGCAACCTGTTTCGGCTTTAGATTGAAAACGGCTATTATCTGCTTTCCGATAAGATCTTCCTTTCTGTAGAGCTTTGTTATCTGTGCGCTGCTATTCTTTATTCCTGCTACGCCGAAATCTATCTTCAGCTTATAGGCAGGTTTTACAGCTTTCTCAAAATCTTCCGCATTGATTATCTTTCCAACTCGTATATCAACTTTCTTGAAATCGCTGAATTCTATGTAATCCATGAGTTTATTTAGCAGAGATTGTATTTATTTGTAAAGAAGTAAGGATTTATTTCATTTCTTTTTATTTGCCTTTTTGCCATTGAAATGGAAAAAAGAGGCTATATTTCTTCTGAAGATATACAGCACAAAGAAAAGCACGAAGATTACCCCAACATACACACCTGCCTTTTCAAATATATTTGCTATTGATTCCCAGTTGCTTGAAAGGTAATACCCGACATAGATCAAAAATCCTGACCATAGAAGTATTCCTGCTGATGAGTAAGCTATGAACTTCTTTATATCCATCTTGAATGCACCGCATATTATACCTGCAATAGACCTTATTGCAGGCAGAAGCTTTGTGAAAAATGCGAAGTAATTGCCGTATTTCTTGATCCACCTTATTCCTCTATCATACTCCAGGCCCTTAAAGCCAAGCTTCTTTGAATATTTAAGGAATATATCTATACCCAGAAAATAGCCCAGAAGAAAACCAACTATACTACCTAGAATGGAAGCCACCACTGCATCTCCGAATCCCAGATAAGGGTTTATCTTGCCGATGGCTATGAGAAAACCTGTGAACGGAAGAACAACTTCACTTGGTATTGGTAATATTACGGATTCTAGGAACATTAAAATAAAAATTGCAAGATAGCTTTGGCTTTCTATTAAAGTTAGGATTTGATCTACACCAAATATCATTTCACACCTTTTTTATAAGTTCTCTAGGATCTTTTTCGTCTACCTTGAACCCTAAACTCAAACAAGTTCCCAAAACTTCGTTTATCAAACCCTGCTCTGTTTTTGCAAGTGAGTATTCCGCATGATCTTTTGCTATCTTTTTGACCTTGTCAAAGGATATTGAAACCGAATCCTTCCTATCGCCGAATCCCTTTTCAACGCCCGCTTCTTTGATGAGGAGCTGCGAAACAGAGGGCATTAAAATATTCAATTCGTATTCTTTTGTTGTCTTGTCTACTTCTATCTCAACTGGAACTTTCATGCCGACGAAATCTTTGGTTTTATCGTTTATCTTCTTGACGACCTCCGGCGGTTTCAAGCCCAGCATTATAAGCTGCGGGCCCAACGGAGGAGCTGGTGTGGCCTTCCCTCCTTCAACAACAATCTTTACTTTTGTTTTCATTTATTATCACTCTCACTTTTTACAGTAGATACATCAGATATTTTAATATTAACGTTTATCGGTACCGCAGATTCGAGGAACATCACTGTCAGCTCCTCTTTTTCCTTGTTTACTCCCTTTACGGTTGCTGTTTCTCCCTTGAACGGACCGGAAAGCACTTTAACGATATCTCCTACATTTATGTCTATTGTCTGCTTCTTTTTCTCTATTGTTTTCAGTGCTTCCTCTTTTGAAAGCTCCTTGTTTATTATCCCACGCAAGTGCTTTATGTTGTATATGAGATCGGAAACACTGTCCCTTGAATTTGCCTCAACTATAAGGTAACCTTTCAAAGAATAAGGCTTTATTATAGAGTATATGCCACTTACCCTCACAAGCTGTGATTCCAGTCTCTCGAGGGCCTGCATCTCTCTTCCAATTGTTACGCGTATTATGAAGAAATGTGATTCTTCATTATTCTCAGTAGATTCCATATACTTTAAAGAATATTATTTTATGAATTTAAGAGTATAAAAGCGTTTGTAATTCCTTTTAACAGATAATTGCAATCAATTCCAGCACCTAAAAATAAATAATGTATTCATTTGTATAGTTTGAAATCAAAACGGATTTTAAACGCAAAAACTGATAACGCATTTAAATTACGAAAATCAATAGATAGTATTAATTTATGGGCTCGTAGCTCAACTAGGTCAGAGCATTCGGCTTTTAACCGAGTGGTTGCGGGTTCAAATCCCGTCGAGCCCATTTTTAACCAGTACTTCCGAAGGTAATTTTTTGGAACTCAACTCCGTAGAATGCTGCTTACGGGTCGCTAGTTAAAGTTTATGCATATGCGTTCTTGCAGGAAATCGTCTAAAATTTAGACGTTTTGGGAACTAATAGAAACGGACTGTAATAAAGTCTTTCCTAATTTGGATGTGAAACACACCCAGAAGATTACCGAGGAAGCGATACAAAGATAGCATACAATAAATTAATTTGACTTAACTATAATATAAAGGAGAGATAATAAAGTTAAAATGATAACAATTATTGCTAAATATGGTTACTTTAATAGCAGTAGATGAATCAGGTGATTTAGGATTTAATTTTGACAAAAACTCTTCTAAATATCTTATTTTTGCATTCTATTTCATAAAAGAGAGTTATGCACAAACTGTAAGAGATAGATTGGAGGAAGTAAAAGATTATTTCGTAAAAGAGAAGAAATGGCCGAAAAGTATAGGAGAACTTAAATTTTCTTTGAATCTTTCAAGAGTATCTAAAAAGTATAAACGAAGTGACAGTTTGCTTAGGGAAGCAATAAAAAATAAGGATGAGATAAGAGAAACGCTATTAAGAGAATTATCTAATTTTACCGGAACTTCAATAAAGTTTTCTATTGTAAATAAGACACTGGTATCAAAAAGATTAAGAGAGGACCCTGGCATACTATATAACTATGCTTTAGTAAAGCCGATACATGATCGTTTTATAAATAATACCTATCAGGCTAACGGTGTATATTCTACTGACTCTCATTTCAAAGCTATATTAGATAAAAACTTGCCAAAAACGGCTGAAAAGCACTTAAATGATTATCTGGCTAATAATGTAAAAAGTTTGAATGTACAGGGATTCGCCCATGATGTAAAACTAACGCTGGAACAAAAAGACTCTACAAAAGAAGAGTTGATATGGATCTCTGATTTTTTAGCAGGAGCTATGCACCAGAAACTAGAAAATAGCAATAGTAAGTATTATGATATAATAGAGCACCTGATAGATAAAGACAGCATATACAATTTCTTTGAAAAATAATAAAATGCCACGGGTGGTTAGTGTTCTTCAACACAACGCCCAAAGAGCGCCATTCGACCCGTGGGCTTTATAATAATACTGACATTTTAAAGTATTAATAGGTTTTTACTATTTATAACACGGCGATAAGGCTCTCAACACAGTTACTGATTTTTCCAGCTTAAGTAGATAAAAACTTAAACGCTTATCACAAAAACCTTTCCAGGATTAGTTGAAACTTCAGCAACGTATAAGAGGTTGTTTGTTTTAGAAAGGACAGAATAACTTACACATGTATTAACAGGATACGGCAAAGTTATGTTAGCTATAACCTTACTTAAACTAGTTTCGTATACAGGTATCTTATTATTGGAGCATATAGCAGAGTATATATAATTACCATTGTTGGATATCGTCATACCTGATATACCAGATGTATTTGTTATAGTTTTATTATTAACAACATCCATCGTGCTTGTATCTATAGTTACTAAATATTTATTGCTACCAGAATATGCATAATCACCGTTCGGACTAAATATCACAGTATCTCCGCCATTTCCTGTTATATTCTTTACGATTTTATAGTCACTTGTGCTCATGATTGAAAGATAAGGAAAATTACTACTCTTGTACCCAGCTAGATATATATAATTGCCAGAAGGACTCTGCTCGGCAGACCATATATACAAACCATCCTGAGACACATTTTCTAATACTTTTAGATTAGAAGCATTTATGATTATAAGATTATCACAAGTATTTGGGCCATTGAAACCATCAGGCGGAGTAATCCATGCAGGTATAATCAATAAGTTATTTGAGGTCACAGAAAGAGTCTGAGGATCACATACTTTGCTGATATTGTCTATTACTTTATAATTTGTTGTATTCATTACTACCATCCAAGTTCCTGCTGGAGATACTGGGCTGTTGCCCGCAATGAAAGCCAATTTACCATTATTTGAAAAAACAATAGACCTAGTTGGTAAATTGCTTAAAGTCTTAACCACACTTCCGGAAACTACATTTATTATAGAGATTGTACTATTGCCTTGGTTAGGTTGCCATATATAAAACCCACTTAGAGTTATCGCATTTACGGTCGGAAAATTTTGAACAGGTATACTTTCTATTATATTGTATGGGGTTAAAGAGGATATATGTCCGGATATGCTTCCTATTAGACTTATGGGAGAATTAAGCGAATTATACTCTATTCCTGTAAATATTAATTTATCATTGAAATATGAACCAACTGTACCTGGACAGGCATACTGCAGGAAAAAGTCATGCTGCTGGTCAGCAATCATAGTATAGTTTACTGGCTCTGATAACTTTGAGCCATTAGAGAAATATATAGTGACTTCATTTAACTGAACAGGATACCCTAAACCGT
>JBBIPE010000023.1:0-10700 GCA_037443005.1 archaeon | reverse complement strand
AATTACCACATGTTCAGATTAGGGTATTTCTCCTTTAGTTTTCCTAATTTGCTTTTGCTTCTGAATGTCTCCTCAAATTTTGGATGCGTCACCGGCGGAACAAAACCTCTCACCTTTTCTGGAGAATGAGGATCCAGCATTGCAAACATCTTTGCAGTCTCTTCTTTTACATTGCTTTTCCATATCTGCGACCAGGCTATGAAAAATCTCTGCTCTGGAGTAAATCCGTCTATTTCTTTTCTGTCAGAAGGATTCCTGGATAGATGCCTTTGTAAAGCATCATAGGCTATTCCAAATCCACCTAAATCGGCAATGTTCTCTCCAAGTGTCAGTCTACCATTTACATTCAATCCAGGTAGGATTTCCTGTTTACTGTAAAAATCTGAAACTTTCTTTGCCAGCGTATTGAATTTCCTTGCATCCTCGGGAAGCCACCATTCCTTCATTCTTCCTTTATAATCATAAAGCCTTCCCTGGTCATCATAGCCATGTGTTATCTCATGGCCTATAACACCGCCTATTCCACCGTAATTGACTGCGGCATCCTTTTCAGAATCAAAAAAAGGTGGCTGAAGTATACCTGCAGGAAAGGCAAGCTCATTACCACTTGGATTGTAATATGCGTTGACCATTGATGGAGTCATTAGCCATTCATCCTTGTCTACCTTCTTTCCAATCCTATTCACCTGCCTTCTTATCTCAAACTCCATTGCTTTTACAACGTTTCCGAACAGGTCGTTCTTATCAGTATTAAAAGAAGAGTAATCACGAAATTTCTTTGGATAGCCAATCTTCACTGAAAGCTTTGAAAATTTCTCAAGTGCAAGCCTCTTTGTTTTATCATTCATCCAGCTGACATTTTTCAGTCTCTGCATGAATATGCTTTTTATGTCCTCTACAAGCTCTTCGGCCTTCTTCTTTGCCTCCGGTGTGAAATTCTCCTTTACGTATAACTGGCCCATGGTTTCACCTATTGCACCATCTATCATCCGTATAGCTCTTTTCCATCTTGGCTCCTGCTGTTTCTTTCCCATGAGCTTCTTTCCAAAGAATTCAAATTGCATATTCCCAGCTGCTTCATGTAGAATAGGAGAGAAATGCTCTATTACCCTCCATCGCAAGTACGCCTTTATCTCATCAATACTGAACTCTTTTGCAAACCTATCTGCCTTGTCCAGAAATTCAGGCTGGCCAACTACAACAAAAGGAACCTTTTTGCAGCCTATCCCAAAATAAAAATCATATAGCCCTAGATTACTGTATTTTTCTCTTATAGTGTTTAACGTAAACCTGTTATAGTTCTTTATCTCATCTCTAAGCTCAACGCTGCTCCTGCTGTTGTATGCAAGGTATTTTTCAATCTTGAGGACTGAGCCTGCGTGAAATTCCGCGTCTTTTTCATCCAGTCCATAAAGCTTCATCATCTTTTTTATATGAACAAAAAATTCATCTAGTATCTTGGCATGCTCTTTTTTTATGTAATAATCCCTTTCCGGCAGGGACAGACCGCCCTGCATTATATAAAATGAGTATATGCTGCTGTCCTTCTTGTCTTCCGCAGAGAATACATCAAAAAACGCCGAGATTGCGTACTTTGCCATTTTCACAAGGATATTTTTAACATCGGATTTGTCCGAGATGGAATCTATCTCACTCATCAAAGGCTTGATAGGGGAGAATTTCAGCTTGTTAAGTATGTCAGTATTCATAAAAGAAAGGTAAAAATCCGCCACCTTTCTCTTGTTATCGGAATCTGTATCCCCGCTTGCACATCTCTCCGCTATAACTTTCAGTTTCTTAAAATTATTCGCTGAAAGTTGTATAAATGAGTCATACCTGCCTTCCTCCTTGGGCACAGGATGCTCTTTCCTCCATGTGCCGCAGGAATAATTATAGAAATCGGCAAACGGATCTTTTGAAAGGTCCATGTACTGGGTTGAAAAGCCTATGTAACCGCCTTTTTTGCGGCTTTTCTCCTGTTTTTTTGCCATACATAATCTCAAATCATTAGTAGTATTTATTATTGACATTATCCTAACCACTAAAAAAGTGGGATTTTCTGCTCAGTTCGTTAGCACATAAATAACAAGTTATACTAAACAATTCTTTTGAGAAGGATTTGAAATGCTTTGTTTATTTTTTCCTTTAAGCTTCGATTGAATCAACTATTTCTTCCAAACTTTCCGACTTTGCCATTTTTAACCACTTTCATGAAACGGAAGACCAATTCTATAAGAAGGATGTTTGCAAAAACGGAAAGCATGAAGAAAAGCACGCCGTGAAAAGTCAGAGAAAGCTGGCCCTCCGCAGAGCTCTCAAAGATACCTGCCAGCACCGTGCATATGAACAGTTCCAGATTTATTGTTTCAAATCTAATGCGACTTAAAACAGACCTGTTGCTCTTCATAGCTTTTTCCCCGTTGCCTGCAAACGAAACTTCCAATTCTTCCATATTTTAAATTTTGATAATTATCAGTAAAAACAAAAAATGTTTATTTTTGAGTTTAAAGCCCAAACGCAGAGGTTATTTTTTAGAAACCTGCAAAACGTTTGGGTAGGTTACCTTGTCTTTATAATGAAATTATAAGATAACACTGAGTGGTTAAATGAATTAGCACAGGAAAGTATAATTACAAGTAAATCGCATTTCACTTTACCTACTATATTCATAAAACCTTGCATTTTACTTTATCGTATACTATCTTATTTAAACTTTCCGCTAAAATGAAAGAAAATTGCTATTTACTGGCTATACTGGTAAGTAATACAAAGGTAATACAAATAAAGCCATTAAAAGGGATTACTGGAAGTTAAGATTATGAGTAGGAAAAAACTGCTTAGAATCATAGATGAAATAAGGGAAAACGCCATTGATTCTGCAATACTCGTCGAGGGAAAAAGAGACGAGGCTGCGCTGAAAAGCGTTGGGATACCAGCCTATTCAATAATAAAGGCTTCCTACAAGGACAATAACAGGATATACAATGAACTGATGCTGTATCATAAAAACAAGATAATACTTCTCTACGATAATGACAGAACAGGCATAAGCAAATTCTCAAAATTGAAGGGGTTTTTAGCGGGTTTAGGAGTACAGATGCTTGATTACAGGAAGGCCCTGAAAGAAGCCGGCATAACCTACATAGAAGAGATAGACAACCGCCTGAATTACTAGGATTGCAGACTTTTATATTTGGTTTTGCTTATTTATTGATTATGAGTATACTGGAAACTCCTGAACAGAGGCAGATTGACGAACTGGACAAAGAATATACTAAAAAACTACTGGAGCTGATGCAATTAACCGATTTCGAGACTATCTGTCTGAAAAACGGAATAAAGCCGCTGAAGGTAAACAAAAAAGAAAAGAATGTAGCGGGAAAATATTCGCAGTACCTGGAAGGGAAAATTTCCATAAGTTCAATATTAGAATACGCCAAGCAGCAAAGGATGGATGTCTTCGATATAAACAAGGAATATGAAAAAAGGAAGGATGAAGTAAGACAGCAATTTGAGGACGGTTACTATCCGCAGGAAGAGAATGAGTTTGAAAGCTTTCTGAAGGCCGTATCTGCTAGGTTCTCTCCTATAAAATGCAGCACAGATGAAGAATTAAAACTGCAGCTTGCGCAGTTCATAAAAATGGAATACCCCTCAAAGACAATCGAGATAAACAAAGATACAACTGAAGGAAGAATATCAATGCTCATAGATTCAGAATATGGATTACTTCCTGTTATTGCGGACAGCAGGGAAAAACTGCGCAGCATAATAGGAGAGATAGAGGATTACACAAAGGTTTGCACGGAATCCGCGGTGATAGCGTTTGATGTTGGAAATTTGCAGTCCGCTGAAATAGAGGAATACGCAAAGGAAGTAGCTGTTATTGGAGCTTACTTTGCCGTTATAAACCAGTATGTACTGAATAAAAAAGGTAATATATGAAAATTTATATCTCTATTGATTATTAAGATAAAGAAAGCAAAAACCTATAGCTTATAAAATTATTTAAAAAGAATATAAAATATATGAGGGATAGAAATATAATATCGGCCTTTGTTGACAATAAACCACTGTCACCATATCGGACGAAATTGTTATAATCTCAAAGAAAATTGCTCCTGTGCTTTCATATTCTTTTATATAGACAGAAAAGAAATGTTCAATAATTAGAGAGATGGCTGATAATAGCCACTCAGATTTATACTGCTATAGATAGAAAGACAGGATAAAATGAAAATATCTGCAGATATATCAGAAAAAGAGCTATCTCCAAGATTTTGAGGGCAGATAACCGAGAATGAGCTCGTATGAACTACAGAGAAGCGAACAGAGTATTATATGCTATATGAAATGCCGAATTCACGGGATAAGACAGCAATAAAAATATGATAAAAAGATAAGCTCGCCAAAGTAATTTCTATGATAAAGAAAACGGCACATAAAAACGAGTCACAGCCTTCTTCTCCTGTAAGATATTTTAATGCAGAAAAACACCAATTAATATGAAAATAAAGATAATATCAAAAAAGGTTTATCCAGAGCTTAAGGAATTTTACAATAGATTTGACGTGGCCGATGACGGTGATATATGCCTTGCAGTCGGCGGAGACGGAACATTTATAAAAGCCGCAAATGAGTTTGAAGGGCCGATTCTGCCGGTAAGAAGCGAGGAAAAAAACAGCACGGGATACTATGCTGATGTGAGTATAAAAGACGTTGATTTTATAGTTAGCCGCCTTTCCAAAAAGGAGTATACAATTGAGGATATCGGGAGAAAAGTAGAAGTAGACTACAACGGCAACAAATACTACGGTGTGAATGAGGTGCTGCTGAAGAATTCACAGGAGGAGGTTTACTTTAAACTTTACTATGATGAAAGGCAGGTAAGAAGCAGGCTTTATAATTACACTTTAAGCGGCGATGGCTTCCTTGCCACCGGAGCAATAGGCTCAACTGCGTATAACAGAACGGCTGGAGGGCCAATAATACTGGATAAGAATGTCCTTTGCCTCACGTTTTTATCAATAGAAAATCCGCTGGTAAATCCGATTATACTGAGAAGAGATGAAAAAATACATGCCGAAATAGAAAAAGGCAAAGGCATTTTAAGCTATGATGGGATAATGATTGGACAGCTAGGAAAAGGCGATTCATTTGATATAAGGCTTTCAAATAAAGATGTAAAAGTCATAAAACTAAGGGGAAGAAATGAGGAATTCTCTGAAAAACTTTCAAGGATAATAAAAAGCAAGATGAACTGACTGTTTGCGGATTTCACAGTATAGTTTCGACGCTTAAACTACCTAAAAATCAAAATTAAGATATTTAATGAATAACTGCGGGATATAACCATGACAAAAGGCAGCATCTGGCAGGTGATAATGTCTATGCCTGAAGACAAGAGAAAAGGCTTTGAAAGCAATGAAGTCGAGAATAAACTTGATTTTCTGGCCAGAAAGAAAACAAAATTAAGCGAGATTTACAAAAGAATAATGTATAATGAGGAGAAGAAGATTTACTGCGATTTGAATCAGGGGGAATTTTCAGCCCATTATAAAATAAAAAACGCTGTTTACAGCATGGTGGAAGCAGGATTTTTAAGCAGCGTTATAGACAGTTTTCTATTCCTTGCATACGGAAAGGGCTTGCCGTTTTCTCTTTATATAGGAGTAAGCGCAGCATCGGCTGCTCTTTATGGATCAGCAATAATCATATATAAAAAACATAGGGGAAACCTTGGCAAAAAGCTTGCAGAAAGAGAAGAGAACTTGGTTGAAGCATTGAATGACATTTATCTGATAAAATCAAAAGAGTATAAGAATGCCTTTTAAAAAACTAGAATAGAAATCGAATCGAAAAGACACTTAACGTTTATAATAAGTACGTCTTATGAGACACCGTAATCTTCATACGCTCTGTAAATTTAATAAATTAATGAACGAAAGGTTTAAAATATATTGTATACAATGAATAAAATGGCGAAGATG
Source organism: archaeon (assembly GCA_037443005.1). Classification (GTDB taxonomy): domain Archaea; phylum Nanobdellota; class Nanobdellia; order Parvarchaeales; family Parvarchaeaceae; genus Parvarchaeum. The sequence goes on along the minus strand of JBBIPE010000023.1, from coordinate 4,710 downwards.
TTTTTATTTGTTATAAGCGCTGACATGGGTAAGATAAATACTGCGGTTAATTTTGCATCCAGAAGAGCTCAGAAAGGAGATGAAATAAGGTTTCTTATTTTCGGGCCCGCTGAGACTTTTGTAGCTCAGAATGATGAGATAATAGACAGCATTGAAAAGGTAAAATCAGATATACATCCAAAGACATGCGTATTCATAGCAGAGCAAAATAAGATAGAAAATAAATTCAAAGATAAGATAGAACTTCTGCCGGCAGGAGAGTACATTTCAAAAAGCATAGATGAGGGATACTCAATTATAACATTCTAATAGGCCTGATTCCTAATTAGGATATAATGGAATACAAGAGACTGGGAAACACCAAAGAAAGACTATCCTGCATTGGAATAGGCACCTGGCAGATCAAAGATAGAAAGGAAAGCGTTGATGCAATACGGCTTGGAATTGAAAAAGGAGTAAACTTTATCGATACTGCAGAGATATACGGAACCGAAAAGATAGTTGGGAAGGCAATAAGAGGATACAAGAATATTTTTATAGCCACGAAGGTATGGCCTACTCATTTTAGATATGATTCGGTTATAAAGGCCTGCGAAAGAAGCCTAAAGAATCTTAATGTAAACAGTATAGATCTTTACCAGCTTCATTGGCCCAACCCTGTCATAAACATAAAAGAGACAATGAGAGCGATGGAGAAACTCGTCCATGATGGCAAAATAAGATATATCGGGGTAAGCAATTTTAATTCCGGGGAGCTGGCGAAAGCGCAGGAAGCTATGTCAAAATATGATATAGTCTCAAATCAAGTGGAATACAACATTATAGTAAGGAAACCGGAACTTAATCTGATGAAGCATATGAAAAAAGAGAAGATTACACTGCTGGCTTACAGCCCTTTTGCTCATGGCACTATATTTGGAAGAAGACGCGCAAAGCTACTCAATAAGATAAACGCAATAGCAGAAAAATATGGCAAAACCCCGGGACAGATAATGCTAAGATGGCTTATGCAGAAAGATATTGTCATACCATTAACAAAAGCTAATAACCCGAAACATATGGAAGAGAATATTGCATCCACGCTGTTTAACATAAACAACAAAGATATGAATTATATAAGCAACCTTACAAAACCTAAAATAAATAATGGGCTTGTAAGATTCAAGTTAGCTCTTGACGTTTATCTGGGTGTTGCTTCCTTTTTCATAAGATAAATTGAGATAATAATCGTGACGAACTAAAATATAAGTTATTAGTCGAAATTTCCAGGTTTTTTGCTTTCCTCTATAAGCCTTTTCTGCTGTTCATCATCTCTTTTTAAGCCATCATCTATAAGTTTGTCCCTGCGGTTATCGCTCATCTTAGCGAAAAGATTACACCAGTCTCTGCCCGAAACAACAAGATTGAACTTTACAAGAGAGGGATGTGCACATTTTCCTCTTTCAAGTATGTCTGCGTTTAGCACATCGTTTGGAATAAAATACTTGCAGTAAAGACAGTTCTCGCCCTGCCATGTTATATTCTTGTTCTCTTCCATAAACGGCTTACTTCATTCCTTTTATAAGCTTCTGGCCCATTAAATCCGAGTAGGTTACCTGAGTTCCTTCCTTCATCTTGTCTTTAAGCTCTTCCGGTATATCCGAGTCGAAAACCTCATATGATTCCATATCCATCAGCTGCGCTTTGCCATTCTCTATGCTTATAACCTGTGCAACTCTTTTCTCTATTATTGGTATCTTGGCCCTATCTTCAGCAGACATCACAAAAACCCTCTTTTTGCCGTCTATTACGCCAACGGCCTCTATTCTTGCCTTTGCATGGCCATGCTTGCCAGGCGCACTTAAAGCTAGGTCAGTTATCTTGCATATAAACTGGTCATCAACGAGGATAGTATCTCCCTTTCTTAATTCGTTTATCCCTGCAACTTTGAAATCCATAACCCTTCTTAAAGATACAAGCATATAAATATTATGTTTCTGCGCGAAAATCCGAAAAACGGCTGAATATGTGGTAAAAGATTTAAATATAGTGCATACGATAAAAAATAATGGCAAATGAAGAAGATTATGGAAAACTCGCGATTGAATACTCAAAGAAGTATAAAGGAAAGATACAAATAAAACCTAATTCAAGAATAAAATCCTTAAAGGATCTGTCTATAGTATACACACCGGGAGTGGCTGCTGTTTCAACTGCTATAAACCAGGACAGCCGCCTTTCATGGGACCTTACGTGGAGGTGGAATACCATATTCATAATCACAAACGGCACAAGGGTTTTGGGCCTTGGAGACATAGGCCCGCTGGCTTCTCTCCCTGTTATGGAGGGTAAGTCTCTTATATACAAGGAATTTGGAGGCGTAAACGCCATCCCAATACCTATAGAAACCAAGAACGCAGATGAATTTGTGAATGTGGTAAAGAACATTTCAGTGACTGCTGGCGGCATACATCTTGAGGATATAGAGTCGCCTTTTTGCTTTGAAGTCCTTGAAAGATTGCAGGATGAACTCAAAGTCCCTGTTTGGCATGATGATCAGCAGGGCACTGCGGCTGCGACATTGGCAGGTCTGATAAATGCAACAAAACTCGCTGATAAGGACCTCAAAAGCAGCAGGATAGTCCTTGTAGGCGCAGGAGCAGCAAATATAGCCTTATTCAGGGTACTTGAAAAATTCGGCGTCAACCCCAAGAATATCATACTGGGTGACAGCAAGGGCCCCTTGTACGAAAGCAGGGATGATATTGAGATAATGAAAACCACGAACAGGTGGAAATATGAAGTAATGAAAAGATCAAACGGCGATGATATAAAAAACATAGAAAAATCCTTTGAAAACGCAGATGTAATAGTTGGATTCAGCAGAGAAGGCGGCATAAAAAAGGACTGGATAAAATCAATGAATAAAAATCCTATAGTGTTTGCAAATGCCAATCCTGTGCCTGAAATAATGCCAGAAGAAGCAAAGAAAGCTGGAGCTTATATTGTGTCCACAGGCAGATCGGATTACCCCAATCAGATAAACAATAGCCTTGTGTTCCCAGCGCTTTTCAGAGGAGTATTGGATTCAAGGGCCAAGAAGATAGATGATATAACGGCTATAGCCGCTGCATTGGAGCTTGCAAAATACTCTGAGGAGAAGGGGATAGATAAAAACCACATAATAGTCAATATGGAGGATAAAGAAGTCTATCCAAGGATAGCATCTGCAGTAGCTTATGATTCCGTTAAAAGAGGACTGTCAGATATAAATGACAGCAAGGAGTACTTCTACAGAAAAGCAAAGAAGATTATTGGTTTAAAATAAACCTAATCTGTAATATTTTACTGAGAAAACTAAAAAGAGGTTCAAAGCATCATTTGTGGCAGTCTCATTATGAGACTAGATTATAACCACATCAGCTTTGCAACATTATCTGTACTTGTAGCCTATATCCTCATATGACATCAGTTTAACTGCACTGCTGCTTCCAAGGACCTTGCTTCCCACAATATACTTTATTTCGCTCTCCTCTGAGGCTTTTGTTATCTCATCTGTTACAATGCCGTCTAGGACAAGCATGTATATATTCTCCAGGTTCAGTATCGCATCTTCCACACCTTTGTAAGGTATCCTACCAAGGATATCAAACTTCTCGTTCAGCAGAAAGGCTCCTCTAGTTCCTATTATATCATTTATAAGAGGCGTTACTTTCTCCTTTATTTCCTGTGGCACCTCTACAGGCGGCTGCGCAGCTCTTTTGGAAGGAGCTAAAGATGAGTCTCTTTTAAGTGAAGGGTCATATTCATCTATTGGGACTTTCGCTCTAAGAGCTTGATTTATCTCCTTCTTCGAAAGCTCTTCCACTTCCGTTCCGCTAGGCGCCTTGGCTATAAAGTCAACATGACCTTGCTGTATAAAGGAGCTTATTATCATGTCTCCTCCTCTGTCGCCATCAACAAACAAAGTGACTATCTTCTTTCTGCTTAGTTCTATAACAGTTTTCGGTATATTCGTGCCATTCATTCCTATGACATTCGAAAAGCCGTGCTTCAGCATATTCATTACATCAGCCCGTCCTTCCGTTACTATTATCTCTTCAGAGTCCTCAACATCCGGGCCGGCAGGCAGCTTTTCAGAGCCGAATTCTATGAATTCCTTCTGCCTAACCTCTTCATAGAGTTTCTGCAGTAATTCAGTTGTATCAACCTCGGATACTTTCATAGCATCTTCAAGAAGTTTTTGAGCCCTGTGCATTATGTATTCACGCTTTGATATACGAACATCCTCGATCTTGTCTACGGAAACCGTAGCCTTTGAAGGCCCTATCCTATCTATAGTTTCTATCGCTGCACCTATAAGAGCAGTCTCTGCCATTCCAAGCGATGTTGGAATTGTTATTTCTCCGTTTGTTTTACCGCTTCCTGATGAGCTTTCAACGTTTATTCTTCCTATTTTACCATTCTTCTGTGCTTCTCTTAAGTCAAGCTCCTCTCCAAGTAAACCTTCTGTCTGGCCGAAAACCGCGCCTATAACGTCCGGTTTATCAATCAAACTATCTGCAGTAAACTTGGCGTGAAGGATATACTTGAAAGAAGTAGGTCCTATCTTTGCCATAATTCAACACCTCCCTTTAAATCCAAAAAGGCTCTTTGAGCCAAATTGTTAATCGTGATTAAGGTCTAATAGACCAATGTCACTTGTATGACTTACTATATTATTAATTTAGA
>JBBIPE010000022.1:0-10702 GCA_037443005.1 archaeon | reverse complement strand
TTTACTTTTGATGATGTACTTCTTGTTCCAAAAGTATCAAAAGTAAACTCCAGATGGCAGGTAGATACCTCTACTAATTTAACTGAAAGAATAAAACTTAATATCCCGCTAGTCAGCTCAAATATGGATACTGTTACAGAGCATATAATGGCGATAGCCCTAGCAAAAGCCGGCGGAGTCGGTATAATACACAGGTTTAATTCAATAGAAAACGAAGTAGAAGAGATAATACGAGTAAAGAGAGAACAAAACATAATAATAGAAAAGCCGTATGTGGTTGATTCTGATATATCGCTTGGGAAATTGAAGGAGATATCCTACGAAAAGAAAGTAAGCAGTTTTCCCGTTGTTAATAATGACAAGCTAATAGGGATAATAACTAGGAGAGACTTTGAATTTGAAGATGACCTAGACAAAAAAGTTTCTAATCTTATGACAAAGAACATTATAACATCCCACAAAGGAGTATCATTGGAGGAAGCCAAGAGTATAATGAGCAGAAACAAGATAGAAAAGCTGCCTCTCATTGACAAGTCCGGAAAGCTTACTGGGATGATAACCTCGAGAGACATAAAACTGCTGGATGGCTATTCAAAGGCATCTAAAGACAAAAATGGCAGGTTAATAGTCGGCGGGTCAATAGGTATTGGGAGCGACCATCTTGAAAGGGCAAAGGCTCTAATAAATGCAGATGCCGATTTCATAGTTGTTGATGTTGCAAACGGCTATCTGGAAAAGACTGCGGCTGTCGTTAAGGAGATCAAAAAACTCGGTGTGGATGTTATTGCAGGAAACGTCGCAACAAGGGACGGAATAATAAATCTTAAAAAAGCAGGTGCAGACTGCATAAAAGTAGGTATTGGTCCAGGAGGAGCCTGTCTTACCAGGCCTGTTGCAGGAGTAGGTTATCCACAGTTAAGCGCCATAATGGAATGTTCCAATCAAGGGGTAAAAATAATGGCGGACGGTGGCATTTTAAAATCTGCCGATTTCTCAAAAGCCATAGCAGCAGGAGCCGATACTGTTATGATAGGCGGACTTTTCGCCGGTACAGATGAAAGTCCAGGAGTTGTTATAACTAAAGAAAATGTTAATTACAAGTTTTACCGTGGAATGGCCTCTGTAAATGCATTTTCTGATAGGGCTTTAAGAACTGATGAAGCTGCAGATTTGGAAGGATATACTCCTGAGGGAACAGAAACGCTTATTCAGTATAAGGGAACAGTGGTAAAGATAATAAATAATCTAATGGGCGGATTAAGGTCTGCAATGACATATCTCAATGCCAGAAACATTAGTGAATTCAAAAGAAATGCTAAGTTTGTGCTTTTAACCGATGCAAGCAGAAAAGAAAGCAAATACAAATAGTTTTAACAACGTGAGCGGGAAATCTTGAATTCTTTAGAATTGAAATGAAAGTGAACTGCAGAGAAACAAAAACCCAAGAAATCATCAGCTTATTAGCTTCGCCGGGAATACATATTTGGTTTGCGGTATAATGACACTATCAAACAGAGAGCCAACAGAATTTGTTTGTAGTAGTGTCTAAATATCTAAATTTTCTTCACAAATATGATAAAAAATTTTATATACAATTGTAATATTATAACTATAGTGGTGAAACATGACTAAATTACTTGTTTTAGGTGGGAGGTTTGCTGGATTGACAGCGGCTTATACAGCAAAGAGATTGATTGGAGATAAAGTGGATGTTACATTAATTAATAACACTCCTTATGCAGCATTCAGGCCAGGAATGCCCCATGTCAGTATTGGAGTTTTTAAGGCAGAAGATTTGGAAGTTGACCTTGCAACAGCTTTGCCGGCAAAAGGAATTAAATTTATACTGGGAACAGTTACTGCTATAGATGCAAAGAAGAATAATGTTGAATATTCGACACCAGATGGCAAGAAAGAAAATATTACATATGATTATCTTGTTGTGGCATTCGGTGCAAAGCTCGGAGCAGAGCATCTTAAGGGCTGGAACGAATTCGGAGCAAGTGTATGTGAACCAGATTTTGCAACAGCACTTTATGAAAGATTGAATAAATTTGAAGGAGGAAACATAGCAATAGGATCCGGAGTTTTCTATCAGGGAACACTTAAACCAAGAGGAAAATATCCAGAGAACTGGTCATGTCCTGCAGAATCTGCATGCGAAGGCCCTGTATTTGAACTTTCATTGATGATACCTGCATTCCTGAAGAAAAAAGGCGTTATGGATAAAACACACATAACAATATTCTCACCAGGAGAAGAAGTTCTTACAGATTTATCAAAGGAATCCAGAGGAGTAATAAAAACAATGTATTCAAAGGCTGGATTTGATATGGTCTGGAACTTCAAGGTAAAGGAAATAAAGAAAGATGAAATTGTTTCAGAAGATGGAAAAACAATAAAAGCGGATATAGCAGTTATATTGCCACCATATGAAGCGAACGATGCAGTGAAGAATTCAACACCAGATCTGTTTGATGACGGAGGATTTATGGTAACAGACGAACATATGAGATCGGTTAAATATCCAAACGTTTACTCATGCGGAGACTCAAACCAGATAACAGTTCCAAAGCTTGGATTTCTTGCGGTAAAAACATCAAGAATAGCAATGCAGGATCTTGCAAACAGACTTGGCGTTCCCACAGAAATTGATTCATATACACCTGAAATAGTTTGTATAGCAGATAACCCGCTTGAGGGTTTTGCTATAGCTGTGGATGACACAACTTTATATGGGGGCGACAAGAAAATAGTACAGTCATCACCCACAAACCATATAAAGAAGGAACTGTTTACCAAATACTTTATGTGGACAAATGGAGATATGGCACTGGATAAATACCTTGCAAGCTGGTGAAATTATAATGTCAGAAGATGAACGGTTGGAAAAATTGATGAAACCAGAATATCTATCCAGTTTGACAAGAGTCGTTGAGATTATTAAAAAGCTTGACAACCTTGGCTTACTGGACTTAATATCCGGTATATTGAGCGATGATGAAACATTAAAGAAAGTGTTCTCATTGCTAACAAGTGATGATGTATTATCACTTATAACAAAAACAGATTCTGTTATGGCTCTTTTAAAGATAATGTCGGACGAAAAGAACGTTAAAGCATTGAGTAACCTTCTTGAAATGGTAACAGTTATACAGAACAAAGGGCTTCTTGATCCAGTACTTGGTGTTCTGAAAGATGATAAGGCAATTGGAACACTTATTGGCCTTGTATCAAATGATTTCACAATGAATTTGATTATGAATCAGAAAACCATTTTGAACTCTCTTGGAACTCTTGATCTCAGTGTTACACCACGCTATATCAATATGTTTAAAGCAATAGAAAACGCCATTAAAACCGATAAAGTAACACCTGTTGATGGAATGATAGGAACTCTTCATGTCATGAAGGATGAAGATGTCCAGAAAGGCCTTGGAATAGTTTTCTCCATATTAAGAAGCCTTGGAAAAACCTGCAGTGACGAGTTTAATTTCTCTGCAAAAAAATAAAAATATTTTTTTTATTAGTAGTGTTGGTTGTGTCCCAATATATTATACTTAGTTGTAGAAAGATAAGCATATATACTTTGTTAAACATTATTTTTTATCAGTTTGTGCTTGGGAATCCTAACGTTTTAGTTGTTGGGAGGATGTCACATAGCATATTGTTGTTATAATCTTATGCAGAAATCAAAGAAGAGGGTAATTAAGCCAAGCAAGGGCAAGAAGAAGAGATTATCTGTTAAACATGAAAAAGCTCATTCATTTTTTGAGCTTTATCTTCATGGATTGGCAGGTGTAATAGGCTTGGGTGTACTTGTACTCCCTCTTTTTGTCGCACTTGTTTACGGTGGTGCTTTCTCGATATACCTTGTAATAGGTGCAGGTTTTCTCGCTTTACTTATAGCTATGCTTATATATGACATAAGCATTACGCATAATCATGATCCTTATAATTTCCTTAAAAACACGGTAAAGAAGGAATATTCATTTATATTTGCATTTCTGCTTCTTATTTCATTTATAATAACAATAACAGCTGCAGGTATAGCATCAATTGGGGAGCTCTCCATATTTTTCGGGCTGAGTGCATTTACTTCTATAGCCATAGTTGATATATTGTTTGTCATTATGTGGGTAATGTTCTTTTATAATAGAGTAAGAAGGACATTGAATTTTGCAGGTGCCCTGAAAATATTTTTTGTTATACTTCTTATAGCTTTAGGGGCTATAACTTTGTTTTCCAATGGTAACGCCGGCATAAGCAACTCTAAAATATCATATACACTACCAGTATCTGCGCCTGTTTTCCTTTTCGGATTACTTATACTTCTATGGATGTACGGCGGCTTTGAGGGCGCTTCAATAGTATATAAAGGAGAAAAAAGAACCGACGTTGCAAAGGCCTTGATGGCTATCTTGATAACCGCCATAATACTTTTCGCTCTTGTGCAGACTTTCATTTTCAGTTCTGAAAGCACAGCTTCAGTTGGGAATCTTATATATCCTATTCTTTTAAGTCTTCCGACCGCAAATATATTCACTGCGAATATACTCTCGGCATCATTTGGAATCGGTGTCCAGGATGTTATAGTCGGGCTTTCAATAATAGTCATACTCTTTACGGCATTTGCTCTTATAAACGCATCAAACAGAACGCTTGATGATCTTTCAAAAGATCGGCTGATGCCAGCATTTCTACAGAAAGACGAAAATCTTAAGTTACTGATAACTGCTGCAGTTCCTATAGTGCTTATAACTATATTTGCTCCTATTATTGTGAATTCAGGTGTATTCAGTTACTTGTCTCTTATAATAGTGAGTGCGCTTTCATTCGCAGCCGCATTTGCTTTCTTCTCCTTTGGATATGGGTATGTATACTCTAAGAAAAGAAATTATGCAAGGGCCTCATTCGGCTTTTTCGTTTTTGCATTGCTTGTTGCTCTTATAGTCACTTCTCCAATCGCATTTTTAATAGGTCTTGTAGTAATACTAGCGGTAGCATTGATAGCCTATACCATTATAAAGTAATGCTTTTATATTATCTGGTTTTAAATAATGTTCATTGATATAATATGGTTAATACAAGGTTAAAGCAGGCAGTAGCATTATTCATAGCGATAGCCTTTGTTTCTTCAATATTCTTCTTTTTTCCCCATGTTTCAAGCACTTCTCCGATTACATATGATATAGTTGTTCCTTCTTCTGCATTGACTGCAAATGCATCTCCTTTAGGGACATTAGAAAAAGGAGAAGACAGCATAATAGCTTCTTCCGGTTCCGTTCCGGTTTCAGATCTACTAGCAAGTAACATATCTGATATGCTTGAGTTTACACAAAGCATGCTAAAACAGTACAATTTCTCATATAATACAACAGCAAGCGGGAATATTCAGTGCGTGTCATCCAAAGAATTAGTTTCTCCGTTATGTGCAAATCCTGCATTGGGCTCATCATGGACTATCTTTTCGGTAGGATCAAACGGGGACCTTAATCCAGAGCAAGTTTCTCTTTCAAATATAAATCTCAATTCTGTAAATTACAATACCACTTTTGTTCTCATGTTTTTCGGGCAGGTTAACTCCAGTAATTCAAGCTCTGGAAATGTGATTCCGCCTATAAACCTTGGATAAATGCGCAATGAGGAAATGAACACCTGCTGAGCTTTGCGATGAAGATTAGGGTAGCTTCTGAGCGCATAAAACAATATAAATAAACATTTATTCTTTGAAGTTTTAATCTTATTAATGACGAAGAGAAATCTAGGGGTAAAAGTAAACGCTACGCTTCATGAAGTAAATCTGGGATATGTTAAGGTTTTTATAATAGAAGGAAAAAACGGGCTTATACTTGTTGACACCGGTATTCCAAACAGTGAAAAAAAGATAATTTCATATCTTAACAGTATAGGTAAATCAGTGAGTGACATTAAATATATACTTCTGACACATTCTCATATGGATCATTTCGGCAGTGCATATACATTGCAGAAGATGAGCAATGCTCATATAGGTATAAGCGAAAGCGGAATACCCAACGTTGACGGAACAAATGGTGTGCTACTTCCTGTTGTCGGTTCAAAATCCATAAAAAGCAAGTTCTTTGTATATTTTGTTTCCTTTATGCTTAAATTCTCAAAGCCAAGATTCATAAAGCCAGATATGAAATTAAGAGAGGGTGTGTTTCCTGCGGAGATGGGTGTAAATGCAAGGATAATAGAAACACCAGGCCATACTAAGGATTCAATATCGATATATCTTGAGGATTCAAAGACTGTTATAGTAGGTGATATGCTTTATGGAACTGATAAAAGACTTGAGGCACCTCCGTTTTTTGAGGATTATATATCATTAATAAACAGCATAAAGAAAATAAGGGAGCTCAATCCAGATTTAGTTTGCGTTTCACATGGCAAGGATCATAACATTGATGATCTTTTTGTGTAATTAGCTCCAAAACTCCTTTGTTTCGATATAATTTTTTTCAGCTTCTATTATCCGGTCAATCAGTTGATCATCATCTTTGCTGTAGGCGGAAAGTATTCTGCTTGCAGTTTTTGCGCCCACACCGTATGCAGAGCCGACTATACAGGCTTTCCTGTCATAGCCAAGATACAGTGCACCGTTTTGCTTTACGCTTTCCAAAAGCAGCTGCTCTTCATGATTTAATTTCTTGTTTTTAAAGGATTTTTTAAGTACGGGCTCATATATGTCCTTTTGTCTATCTTTGAAAAAACCTATATACTTAGCACCGCATTTTGGGCATTTTATCTCGTCGGTATTCAATACCTTTAATGTTCCTATCTTATAACCGCAGTTCATACACTGCATGAACATGTCTGTGTTTTCTATTCTTTCTAGAACAAGCTTGCGCAGGGCTTTTTTGGATTCATTTGGTTTTATTATCGTTCCGCCATAATTGCTTTCCAGTCCTTCATATGTCAGTGGCGACGCTTCATTATCATTGACAATAATCTCTATTTCTCCTTTTTTAATTTTGGAAAGGATCTCCTCTACAGATTTTATATCTATCTTGCTTGAGAATATCTCATTGAATGTTTCTTCTTCAACTACACTGTTTTCATACATATCTATTAAGCTTCTAAGCCGTATCTTTGTGAAATCCGCGTACTTGTTTATTATTCCGAATCTTTTTGCAACGTTAAGGAAACGGTATTCGTATAGAGAGGTCCTTTTTATGCTGTTTTTTATTGTTTCAGCAGGATTTTCAATGTTAAGTATGATCTTTTTCAATTTATCAAGCGGCAGATGCGTTTTTATCGTTATCCTATATGGATCGGATTTGCTAAGCACGCTTTCACCGGTTATCTCGGATATTGACGAGGTTATTATTTTTGAAAGTCCCTCGTTTGTCATACTCCCAAAGGTGGAATGTATAATAGCATAATCATCCACTTTTTCAATGACTATTTTTTTTGGTGTAGGTATAACAAAATTCTCTTTCTGTTCTTTAAGAACCGAGAATTTCTTTGAGTACTCATCTCTCAATAATGCAGCTTCCTCTGCGACAAATCTATGCACTGGCATTAGCTCTCCTTCCCATGCAGGAATAGCACCGACATCGCTGGTTGTTCTAACTACACTTATCTTCTGATTGTCAATGCTTACTATTTTCCAGTTCTCTCCTCGCATTATAAAGTTGTTTCCCGGTTTACCGTTTTCTGCGACAAATTCCTCATCTAAAACACCTATCTTCTTGTTTAGCTGGCTGTCTATTACAAGGTAGCTTTTTCTATCAGGTATAGAAGATATGTTTCCGATGTAGAAAAGAAGGCCCCTTTTAGTTCTTATTAATCCGTTTCCGTAATATCTTATCATATAATGTTTGATTAGAAAATCCAGTACAAGATCAAATTTTTCCCTTTTTAAATCACTGTACGCATAGCTTTTTTTGATCAATTTGAATATATCTTCTTGATTTGTTATCCCATCTATTATTATGCCAATTATCTGATGTGCGAGTATATCAAGGCTAAGTCTTGGCAAAGAGATAACCTCTAGTTTTCCTTTCAGTCTGCAGTTATCTATTGCCTTGCTTTCTAAGAAATCATCTATATTTATTGTGACAAGTCTGCCTTCTGCAATTCCCTTCTGGTTGTGGTTCGATCTGCCGACTCTTTGCACAAGTTTTATCACTTGTCTTGGAGACATATACTGTATCACAAGATCTACATCACCTATATCTATACCAAGTTCAAGCGAGCTTGTGGCTATTATAAGATCTATATCACCAACTTTAAACTTATTTTCTATTTCTGTTCTAACCTCTTTTGATAAGGAGCTGTGATGCACTTCTATTTTTTTGTCCTTCAAGAACTTATTTAGTCTAGATCCCAGCATTTCGGCAGTTTCTCTTGTATTGGTAAATATTATTGTAGATTTTGAGTTTTTTACTTCGTCTGCTATATATCTAAGTGAATTCGCTACAAGTTTACTTACGTTTTCCTTGGATGCTATTTCTTCATCCTCACTTTTAAAATTTGGGTATGTAACATCAATTTCATATTTTTTATCACCTGAAAACGATACGCTCTCATCCGCAGACAAGTACTTCATTGTCTCGTCAAAATCTGCAATAGTTGCACTTATCCCGATAGTTTGAAAGCTGGATATCCTTCTTAGCCTTTCGATTCCAATGGAGAATTGTGTTCCTCTTTTTGATTCCATTAGACTTTGCACTTCATCGACTATAACAAATCTGAGGTTTTTCAGTTTTTCAACGAGTCTCTTGCTTAGCATCATCGACTGCATGGTTTCCGGCGTGGTTACAAGGCATTGTGGTGGCATTATAGCCTGGTTTGCTCTTTCATGTGCAGTTGTGTCACCATGTCGTATATCCACTTCTATGCCCATCTTGTTGCTTATCTTTATTATATTCTTGAATATGTCCCGGTTAAGTGACTTTAATGGAGTAATATAGAGCATCTGTATACCCTCAGAATTCGGGTCTAATTTATCTAGAACTGGAAGAAAGGCGGCAAGAGTCTTTCCGTATCCTGTCGGCGCACGGAATATAATATTCTTTCCACTTTTTATTTTAGGTATTACAAGTTTTTGGATTTCAGTTAAATCCGTAAACCCGAGTTCATTTAATGCCTTTGTTAATTTTTCAGATAGATTTTCCATGCAAGGTATCAAATAAAACATTAAACTGTCTTATATAATTATTAATAACTTTATTCGGTATATTATACTATGTACAATATAAATAAGCTGATTCAAAAAGTTTACAAAAGTTTTGTTCCTTCAATCAATGAAAAGAAAAGAATGGATAGAACAGCGGAGGACTTTATTAGTTTATTAAGGAAAAATGCATCGGAAAAGAGCGTTTCCGTTGATTTTAGATTCAGTGGCTCTTATGCAAAAGGCACATGGGTTAGGAATGAAAGTGATATAGATATACTTGCAGTATTTAATAAAGAATCAGAAATAAAAAATCTGGATTCTGTTATTCCAGGTAATTTTATAGAAACATTCGGAACGAGAAAATATTTTAGAGGGCATTTTAGGGGAGTAGAGATAGAAGTTGTTCCAGTTGTTAAGTTTTCAGACAAAAAGGAAGTGGAAAATTCAATAGACCTGTCTGTTCTGCATGCTGATTACATAAATTCTGTATTATCCGATGAGCAAAAGAAAGATGTTATAATGTTGAAGGCATTGTGTAAGGCTGGAAACTGTTATGGATCTGAGACATACATGCATGGCTTTTCCGGATATGCTATAGAAGTTATGATAAGTAAATTTAAAAATATTGTAAATCTTATTGAGCAGGTGGAAACCTGGAAACCTGGTATTTCTATAGGTGATAACAAAAGTAAATCAAATTACCCAATATTCTTAGCAGATCCCACTAACCCAAGTAGAAATATATGTGCATCTGTTAGCTTGGAGAACCTATCAAAGTTCATTTTCTTGCTTAAACTCTTGAAGACAAAGCCGTCTACTAAATTGTTTGTAAAAAAAGATTTAAGCAGTGAAATAAAGTTGCAGCAGAAAAAAAGAGGCACACGTCTTTTTATATTTACTACAAAAATAAAGGAACCTAGGGATATGTTCCTTTCAAAATACGTTAAAAGTGCGGGTAAGCTTATTGATGAGTTAAAAAGAAACGATATAAATATCTATTCAATTGATTTTGAGTACCACAAAGACAATGTGAAGATGTTTCTCCAGATTGCGAATTTTCCAAGGACTAAAACTAGATTGGTTTATGGACCAAATGTATATGTACCATCTAATGTCATAGTAGAATTTATTAAATCACATAGAGAAATATACATTGTAGAAGATAAACTTTGTTATGATAGAAAATACAGAACAAACGACTTCAATAAATTTATATTGCTTAAAATAAAAGAATATATGTCTCAAAAATCAGTATCTGGTAATTAATGCCCGAGTAGCTCAACGGCAGAGCACTTGGCTGTTAACCAAGGCGTTGCAGGTTCGAATCCTGCCCCGGGCGCTCTCTGACATCCTCCCACCAATAAATTGATGGGGTTCCACTTGGATTATGGTTTGAAGTCTTTAGATTCATAAAGTTGCTCCTTTAGGGGTATCAGTGTTCCCTTTGAATAAATCCCTGTCTTTATTCAATCGACCTATGCTGGTTTTTATACCTATAGGCTCACGCTTCGCAATATTGAATCCTGCGTTAGCGTCAGCATGGTCTACGTGTCC
>JBBIPE010000021.1:0-11392 GCA_037443005.1 archaeon | reverse complement strand
AACTAAATCAGATAACAGCCGAAGAAGATTTATATATTTTTATTATGTTTATTCTAATATGTCACGGTTAAGCTCCCATATATATTCAGACAGACAGACAGACAGACAGACAGAAAAAATTCTATGTTAACAAAAAAAGGACAGTCTGCTTTAGAGTATATGATGACCTATGGCTGGGCTATCCTGATAATAGTCATAGTAGCAGTCATTCTCTACAGCATGGGTATCTTTAATCCTTCAAGCAGTGTAACTTTCACATCATCAGGCTTCTCTCCATTCATAATATCCTCTAGTTTATGTACATCTGCAGGTCTAAAGATAGCAGTTCAAACAGGCCCTTTGCCAGGATCAGCAACCTCTGCGAAAATAACAAAAGCGTATATAACATCCGTAACCGGTGGAACTATAAAAAATAGTAGTTATTCTTTATCTATACCTGTAACTTTGACCCTTGGTTCAGTAGAAACAATAGTTATACCTTCGGTAATATGCCAGGCAAGCGGAACAAAATACACAGTCGCAGTAAATTTACAGTATTCAACCATAGGCAGCCCCCTGCCTCAGACAGTAAATGCAACAGGCACGATAGCAGGCACAGTAACTCCATACTTTGTTGCAAATTTCACAAATTCCAGTAATATCGCAGTTCCTGGAACTTCAAGCACTGCGAAGATATGGAATGGTGGTCATCAATATACGTTAGCAATGTGGGTAAATATGCAGCATTCATATGGAGCATGTGGTTATCCTTGTGTGGATTTATTCCAAACGAACCAAGGATGCACATCTGGGTTAGAACAGCAGAAATATAATTCTACTGGTTATGAGATAAATTTACTTGAATGGAATGCAAGCTGCGGAACTGGCGCTACGGCACAGGGCTCACCATATCAATATGTGCCTTATAATAGATGGGAATTGATAACCGGGATTTTTAACTATAATTCACAAGGTAATGCCTGGATTGCATCCTGTGTTGACACTACTTGTACAAACAGTTCTTGGGCTTTGAATCAGCCAGCTGTTTACTCAACGCCGGGTACTGAGCTTGCTTCTGATCAAATCAATGGGCAGGTAGCTGATGTCCAAATGTATGATATTACCTTAAACAGCAATCAGATTGCTATGTTATATAAACAAGGTTATGGAGGTTTGCCTGTAACCACTAATGGATTGATTGCTTGGCTGCCACTAGATGGCAATGCAAACGATTACAGCGGGAATAACAATAACGGCGTTGCAACAAACGTGCAGTGGGTGTCACCATGAGGAAGTCCCAGTCCGCTTTGGAGTATATGATGACCTATGGCTGGGCAATACTAATCATAGTCATCGTAGCTGTAATTCTATATAGTATGGGTATCTTCAACCCCTCCTCATCAATTTCAGCAACAGTAACAGGCTTCTCAGGGTTAGGCTCTGTTCAAGCTATTTGCACTACTACTGGTGTGTTGGTTCTATCGGTTGGCAATTCACTAGGTAATGTAATAAATATAACCAGTGTAAATTCCTCTCTAAATGGAAAGACAGTAGAGACAATGGAAAATCTCATAGTCAATCCAAATGGTCATGCAAATCTGTTTGTGGAAGGTGGGTGTATAAATGCATCTTCATCTAGATATTCCTCTTCAATTACCGTTACTTACACCGAACCTGGTTCTATTCTTACAGGCCCTTATACCTCTTTCGGTACGGTGACTGGGATAACTTCTAGCTTTTCTGCAGGAACGGTTGCCAATTTTAGCAATTCTAGTTCTATGTATATCCCACATTCTGCTTCATTTAACAAGATATGGAATGCCGGTGACCACTATACTCTCATTGGTTGGTTTAATTTTAAGAAAATATGGAGTGGAAATTCATATCTGCTCCAAGAAGTACCTGGTTGTACCTCAGGCACTTCATCTAATCCGGGCAATTCAGTGAATCTTAGCGTATTTCAAGTAGAATGGTATGGTGGTGCAGACACATGCGCTAACACGGGTGCTTTTTCGGTTGGTTCTGGTAATATAGTCACGTTTGATAAATGGGTTATGGTAACTGGTATTTTTGACTGGAATGGAAGCGGAGGCTGGGAGAGCATATGCGTTGATGCAGATTGTATTAATCAGACTTATCCTGCTTCTACATTGCCAGGCGGCCCAGCAAACTACTCAGATCCAAATCCTTATACTACACTAGTGGCTAGTGGAAAATTAAACGCTAAAGTAAGCAACTTACAGTTTTATGATAGTTCATTTTCTGAGAAACAAGTATTAACACAATATAATCTTGGTATCGCCGGCTTGCCTATAGAAGCTAATAGCTTAGTAGCTTGGTTTCCACTTGATGGGAATTTTAACGACTACAGTGGTAATGGAAACCAGGCATTAGAGTCGAATGTAGTTTTTGTTCCTCCGTGATACTATACTTCTTGCTCTTCAAATAAAATAAATATATCAAGCGAGATATCCTTATATATTCGACGTTCCAACAGTCGCTTTCTTAAATAATTATATATCTACTTGATATATTTGAAGTATTTAGCTTTTTGTTTTTAATGAAGGTTAATAGATATAAATGTGATGATGCCTTTGGTGACTTTCAGTAGTGTTTCTTAATTTTTTATATACTAACCTTTAAATTATTCAATAAGAAATTTTTAATAATTATTTTTATGTATAAATTCCCTGTATGCTAATCTTAAGCACTCGCTTAATACCGATTTTGTATGTGAAATGACAGAAGGCTTGTACGCCTTAAGTATCTTTTTTGCTTCTTTTTCATTTAAATTTTTTATATAATCATCTATCCCAGCTTCTCTTAATTCTATAATATCCTTATCAGATCTTCCATTAAAAAGTCTGTTTTTCCATGAGAGGTATTTAAGTTTTGCTAGGTTGTATGGGTCTAAGTAATATATTTTTGAGCCATTAAAATTATCATATCTGGCTTTTTTTATTAAATCGCCGTAACTGCCATTTTTGGATAAAAGCCCCTTAGTTGAATATATTTCGACTTCTATGTTTTTATCACCATATCTCATAGAGTACATCTCCGGATTGAAGAAAGGCTTGAAAGTTTCTTTTTTGATTCCATTAAAACCTGCTTTTTCCAATTTTTTAAGTCTATCTTCAGGTATGCTATTAACCATTATGTCTATATCTTTAGGTCTATGTTTGGAGTATCTCTGCAAAGCCGTTCCACCAATAAGCAGGGCATTTCCATCCCCAAATGTTTTTGAAATCAGCGAATAGATGCCGTTTACTTCGTTTATATCTAAATATTCACCAAAATCTTGGTTCATTGATTGTTTTATTAGGGTATCCTTATCTGCAAGATTGGAAAGTATCCTTTCCAAGGTTCTTTTTATAACCTCCCTATCCATTATTTTTAATGACTAAATCCATTATTTAAGCTTTCAATTTTAATAAATTTAACAAGAAAATAGAGTTTAAGTGTCTTAAAGTAGTCTTTTTTTAATTTCTTCGTAGCTTTTTTTAAGATTATTATAGTTATATCCGAATTCAGTAGCAAAGGAAATCAATTGGAATGATGAGATTAATTCAGATGGTTTTGATGCACCGGATACATAAAGGCAATTTACACTGTAATCATTGCATAATTTTCCGTTTATAAGCAGATTTTTATATACTTTGAACATATTCTCTGCTTTGACAAGCGATGTAAATGAAAAAACAACAAAAATCTTGTTCTCTTTAAGTTTGCTGCAAAGTCCTTTATTCAGCAGGAAGCCTTCATTTTCAAGTCCATAAATTATATCAGATTTGCCCTTTCTTATCACAAAGTCATAGTCCTTTCCGCTATACGCAGTTAAATCAATCTGGCTTTCATTAAACATATCGTATACTTTCTTGTCCTCTATATACAGAGAAGATGAAAAACCAAGACTTTGCAGTTTCTTTTTGATTTCATCTGAACTATTGGATACTACATCAATTTTCATATTTTATAGTTGATTTTAGGACAAATAAAACTTTATATATTAGAAAATAGAAAGCTATAAGATTATGGCAGAGAGATCAAATCCAGTTGCAGACAGAAGACTGTTCTATGATGTTTACGTATGCAGAAACTGCAACGCAAAGATAAGAGTTTCCAGTCAAAAAGTACTCAGAAACAACAAAGTAAGGTGCAGAAACTGCGGCTCTTCCGCACTTAGACCAAAACACAAAGAGTTAAGAAAGTTAAAGGTGTAAACTTATAATGTCCGTTTTAAGTGTATTACTAGCAGATGGAGACAATTTGTTATTAACAATACTCATACTTCTCGCATTCGGTCTTTTTGTAATAATAAAAAGGAAAAGATTTGAGGTGGAAGGAAAAATAGTCTTCCTTTACAAGACAAAGTTTGGATTAAAGATAATGAAGCGTATTGCGAAATTTAAACGTCTGATAAACATCTACTCAACAATAGGTGTTTTTGTCGCAATAGCAGGTGTCGGTTTTGTTCTTTACCTTTTTTTGCCTTATCTTTATCTTATGATTATAAGTCCGACAACAACACTGCCGGCAGTCACGCCAATATTTCCTGTTTCAATATCAGTTCACGGGATACCTGTACTACTCGGCGTTCCAATACTTTACATATTACTTGCCATAATAGTTCTTGCTGCTTTACATGAGGCTTCTCACGGAGTGGTTGCGCTTTCAAAAAACATAAAAATAAAATCAACCGGCTTCGGTTTTCTTTTCGGGGTATTACCATTGGCATTTGTCGAGCCTGATGAAAAGAAGATTATAAAGGCAAAAAGAATTGACAGGCTGAGGATATTCTCCGCAGGGGCATTCACAAATGTGGTGCTTGGCTTCCTATTTCTGGGAGTTTACTTGGCCCTCTCACATTTTATGGTTGCTGCCAATATGGTTTCGTATTCACCTTATTATCTGCAGGTTTCAAATGTAGTTAATAACAGCCCTGCAAGTCTTTCTGGTTTACCTGTAAACTCAACAATATCTGAGATAAACGGCCATGAATTTTATAATACATCGCAGGCATTGTCATACATAAATGTCAAACCAGGGGAATATGTTAATTTCACTCTTGCGAATGGATCAGTGTATAATATCAAAACAACCTATAACTCATCAATAAACAATACATATCACAGCTATATTGGAGTTGACGGGTTTTTCTCACTGGCAAAGCCACCAGATTTTTTGATAGAACCGGTTTCTTTCGCAGCATATCCAAATAATAACTTTCCTTCGCAGTCTCTTTACTGGATAGATGGGCTTTTCCTGTGGTTATGGGTTATATCATTCAGTCTTGCAATAGTCAATATACTGCCTCTTTCTTATTTAGTAGATGGTGGCAAGATATTCTTTGATGCAATTGGTTATGTGGTAAAAAACGAGAAGACAGTGCTGAAAATAATTAATTTACTGGGCTTTCTGTTTATACTATTATTAATACTACTTAGTCCAATAGGCTCATTGCTCTTTGCTGCATTGAAATAAGTCTTGTAGAAATGGTTAAATTCAGTGTTTACTCTTATAATTAATGGTACAAAAGAAATCCAAAAAAACTAAGACAAAAAAAACCGTAAAAAAGGTTAAACATACTAAACGTGCAAAGGCAGTTCCAATAAAGGAGAAAAGAATTCAAGTTGACACCAAAAAACTGCTACAATTTGAGGAAGCAAAGAAGTACGTTATAGATGTCTCCGGTGAAAATGGGCTTAATGTCTTCCAGTTTCTGATTTCAAATGGAGAGATGGAAGAGAATACACTCGCTAAAAAGTTGAAGTTTGAGAAGGCAAATGCCATAAGGAAGTTCCTGTATAGATTGTATAATAAGAATCTGGTTTCATACAGAAAAGTCAAGAAAAACAACAAGGCATGGTATACTTATTTCTGGAGTGCAAATCCAGAGAAACTTGTCATGATAATAAACCATATGTATGAAGATGAAATAAAACAGACTAAGAAATCAATGGAATTAAATAAAGCAGAGGATTTCTATGTCTGCGATATATGCAACAGAAGATATGATGTTAATGAGGCATTACAGAGCGATTTCAGATGCAAAAATGATGGAGGTATGCTTAATCACGTCGAGTCAGAGCAGGTTATTGGGGACAAGCAGAGCAGAATAGACTTCCTAAACAAGAAGCTTGAAAAGGTAAAGAAATTAATTAAAAATTAACAAAGTGAGTAAATCACATACTTTAACGGTTATTAATATACCACCTAATTTACCGATTGCAGAACGCAGTTATAATTCAGGTTGATCTCATTACTGTTTGAGCATACAGTTGCAGATCCAGAAGATACGGCTGCGCAGGAATATCCAAAGCTTGCGTTCTCGCTTATGCATTTATTGGATGTAATAGTTGAATTTGTGATAATATGGTGGCATAGTAGTTCACATATACCTATTGCAACCTGTTTATGATTCTCGTATGGATTTGTATAGAAAATAGCTGCAACTATAACAAGCGCAATTATTATTATCAGTACTGCGTAATAGCTTTTATCCATACTATAAGTATACCATTTTTGAATATAAAAAGTGTTTAATAAAGGGTAGCAGGAAATTCCATACTATTTACAGTAGAGAATTCACTTACAGTATATTCTGATTGTGAATAGATAGAGATATAAACGCAGCAATAAATATATCTAATAGGGCTATCTTCGAACTGGGAAAAGTCATGCTCATGGAGATTCAGCGAAACCTAAAAATTAGGCAGGAATTAAATGACTGGGAATATACTCTACAGTATAGGTTGCAGAGGAAGCCTAAAGACTTTAGCGATTGGAGAATGTCAGATTATTATGCAAAAGAGAGTATCTGCGCTTGTTATAAGAGATAATAAAGTGCTCATGGTTAAGCTCAAAGAACAGGATAGGTATATGCCTAGAGCCACATGGGTTTTTCCTTTTTTGGAGCTAAATGAAGGCAGTAGCCCGAGAAGAGAGATAATTCAGTTAATGCATTCTTTTTCAATAGATGTAAATCTTACCGGTAAGGTATTCTCATATTATCCTAGTGAGAATCCAAAGCTTCAATATTTTCTATATGTTATGGATCTTGTCAAAGGGGAACCAGAAGTGATGGCTTACTTTCAGACATATAAATGGGTTCCTATCTTGGATATAACTTCTTATTCAACATCATTTATGGACAACAATGTTTCAAAATTCTTAGAACAAAAAGCAAAGGAATACAATAGCAATTAAACGTACATATTCTGCTGCTCTTCGCTTTTCTGTGGCTGGCTTACTTTTTTGATTATATTATTTATCTGACTTAACGTCTTTTTATACTCCGAAACAAGCTCCGATGTATCTACCTTGATATCTATCAAACTTTCGAGAGTGTTTATTAATGCCGCTGCGGCTATCCCGTCAGGTATTTCATTATGTGTTTCGGCCATGAGAACAACGAATGGTATTTTCATTTTCCTGCATTTATGTGCTAAATATGAATTAAATCCCATCATTGCGCCTTCAGGCAGCTCCTTGCAGTTTTTTATCTCTTTTTCACCATAAGTACTAGCAAAATAGACCTCGCTGTTTTCTTTTGGTTCCTCAATGTTAAGGCCATCAAGGGCTATTATCTGTGACGATTTTTCCTCTTTATAAATATCTATTACCTTAGTAGACAAGCTGTTTACTGCATTTACTGGTAATGGAATCTGAGATGTTATTATTGTGAAATCCTTTCCCCGAAGCACTCTTATAGGGGATAACATCTCGCCGTTCTTTACTATAGTGAACTGCGAAAGTTCATCCAAATCTATACCTTGAGTGTCTTTTACAACTCCTTTTTCCTCCAGAAATTTTGCCGCCAATACTGAGATGTAACCTGCGGTTTGAAATGCGGTTATTATCTTATTTTTTTCTTGCATGGTTTATTATAACATCTTTAAGTTTAAATAAGATTTGTATCGAAATAATAAGTACTATAACGTAGGACATGTCCGAATATAACATTTAAGGAGATTTTCTAAGACACAAATTATAAGAGGCAATTTTCATTGAATTGATAGTATATCAAATATCGATTCAGATATAGAGTTGGAATATTACAGATATGGTGGAGTTCTGAATTACGTTGTAAAAAACATTGCTAGTTCTTAAACAACTAAAAAATCTTTAACTAGTTTAGTATACTAATTAAAAACAGCAAATAAATATCTAAAATAAACTTTATATATATTTATTATGTCTATTATAATATGTCACAGTTAAGCTCTCATATATATTCAGACAGACAGACAGACAGACAGACAGAAAAAATTCTATGTTAACAAAAAAAGGCCAGTCTGCTTTGGAGTATATGATGACCTATGGCTGGGCAATACTTATCATAGTCATCGTAGCCGTTATTCTATACAGCATGGGTATCTTTAATCCTTCAAGCAGTGTAACTTTCACATCATCAGGATTTTCACCATTCATAATCTCATCAAGTTTATGCAATAATATAGGGTTAAAGATAGGAGTTAACACAGGTCCTTTACCGGGATCAGCAACCTCTGCGAAAATAACAGTAGTATACATAACCTCAGCAACAGGCTCAGTTGTAAATACAAAAAGCTATACATTGTCAAATCCAATAACAGTAACACCTGGTTCAGTGTCAACAATAATAATACCAGCAGTAACCTGTTCAGCAAATGGAGTAAAGTACACAGTTTCAGCATCATTGCAGTATACAACAGAAGGCACTCCTTTACCGCAGACATTGAATTCAACAGGTACAATAGCAGGAACAGCAATATCAGGCAAGCCTTCAGCTATAACCAGTTATGTTCCAGTTACAGTGACAAACACCCAATCAACTGCAACTCCAACTCCATTCCAGCAGATGATTAACATAACAAGCTCGGATAACGGCTGGTCGGACATATCAACCAGTTCTTTCGGCCAAAACGTGGAGTTCTTCTACTATAACGGTTCAGTAATACCATCATGGCTGCAAAGTTATTCGTCAACCAACGCAACATGGTGGCTTAAGTTAGGAAGCATAGGCGGCGGTTCATCAAAAACCATATACATGGGCTTTGCTCCAAAAATAACCAATCTCTTTAACACAGTAAACGATGGTGAGGCCCCACAGTTATCCTCGACTTATGCGGAATACGACGATGGAGCAAAAGTGTTTGGTGCTGGAAACTATTTCAATTTCACATCTGCTGAAAATTCTCTATTTTTTGGAGCGAATTATACTTTATCAGATGGATTAAGATGGAATGTTCAAAAACCAAGCGCTAGATTTTTTATATTGGGGGGAGGTTTTCATGCTGTGGATAATAGCAGTATATTTGAGTTTTATTATCAATCTACAAATTCACTTGGAGATCATACAATAAGTTCATCCGATGGTTCAGCAATTGACTGGGTTGGTTCTTCAGAGAATACTTCTATTCTTTATCCAAGAGATTATGGTGGTTGGGGTGAACAAAATGAGTATACTTCTTATCCTGTAAATGTAAGTAATGGGCAAATTCTGAGTGAATTGCTTGGTCAGGCGATATTTTTTGTAAATAACAAAGAAATTTTATCTGTTGATGGTGGATTAACGGGAACAGCTGCACAGATTTATTTCTCTGTAGTTGGGTATAGCAATGGTTATGTGCCATACGCATTCTTTGCGAATACGTCAAGTATGGGAGTAATACCTTCCTTCTCTATCGGAACCATTCACCTTTCGTGAGCAATGCGATGACCAAGAATACAACCGATTAATACTATGTATCCTTTGGAGAAAATCATTGAATAAAAATAATTAATTACTTCTATCAAATTTATAAATATTAAGAATATCGGCCAATACATTAAATATCTCGTTAAACTCAATTACTAAAATATTATCTTTATCATAAACTATATCTAAGGGGTATATGGCTTTTTTAGGAGTATATAATGTATTACTTAATATTGCAAGAGGGATCAAATCAAGATTGGGCTACCTATTATAGGGATAACGTCATCTCAAAGAAATGGTACTAACAAACTTCTTAACTTTTATAACGGCAGACTAACTTTTAGTTTAAAAAGTATTTAAATAAAAAAACTTAGGTTAGGTATGCGAAACAGTCCTAAGCATGCCATCATGCGTAATCAAATGATTGGGACAAGAAAGTCTCAGTCTGCTTTAGAGTATATGATGACTTATGGCTGGGCAATACTAATCATAGTCATCGTAGCAGTTATTCTTTACAGTATGGGTATATTCAACCCATCTTCATCAATTTCAGCAACAGTAACAGGCTTCTCAGCAACACCAGTTACATCAGCAGTATGCACAAGCAACGGAGTATTAAGGTTTACAGTAGGAGATATAACCGGTCATAGAATAGAAATAAAGAATATATCAGGCACAGCAGGCAGCAAAACAGTGGTTTTTACACCAAATGCAACAGTGGATCCAAATCCTGTGATAACACAGGGCAATACATACACCTTTTCGCTGTCAAATATATGTCCGGCAGCAGGAACTCATTTCTCGGCTACAGTAAAGGTAAACTACACAGAACCTGACACGCCGTTTCCCAACGCGGTTTACACTTCAACCGGAGCAATAACCGGAACCGTTTCATCGAATAGCCAATCACAGTACGTGGCGTATTTAGGTGGTGGTGATGTATATATGAATACCACAACAAAACCATTCCAAAATCAATCCTTTACGATAACTTTCTGGGTCTATATGTATAACACTTCATCTGGCGCAAGTTCTGATGCACACTATGTGTTTGCGATGGCGACGAATTACGGCTGTCCCGGTTCGTCCTCGTCAATAAACTCGTTTGATATACGAGGGACTTCTTTTCACAGTATAGGTTGGTGTTCTGACCTGTTCGAGCCGGCTACACCTGGAAAATGGTATTTTATAAGCTGGACCTACAATAAAGCTACAAAAACTCAGACTTTATATATGGACGCGAGTTCCCCTACATCCAATAACTGGTACGTATTAAATCCAAATGGATATCTATTGCTTGGAGCTACCTCTAATGCAATGCATGGATTTTTATCAAATTTTCAGATATACAATACAACCTTGAGTCAGACGCAACTTTCAACTCTTTACAGCGAAGGCACTGATTATACGCCGCTGTCTGGAGAAGGGCTGGCACAGTGGTGGCCTTTAAACGGAACAGCCAGAGATTTAAGTGGTAATGGAAAAGATGGTCTTGCTTATAATATTATTTATACAAGCAATTATGACACAACAGGTTTACCTTAAAATAAAAAACCTTTAAATTTCTTAGATAACTTAGTTATATATGATTTCAAATCAAAAATATCTAGCAGAGTTTTCATTAAATAACCAAAGTATAAAATATTTTTCCCTTCTTTCATTAGTTAAAGACGGGTACAAAATAGAGCAATTGCCTTTCTCACTTAAAGTCGTATTAGAATCCCTTTTAAGGAA
>JBBIPE010000020.1:0-11876 GCA_037443005.1 archaeon | reverse complement strand
GACAAAGAGGATGCCTTCTCGTTGGAGGTAGATTTTTCCAAGCCGATTACGGTTGAGATACCTGAAGGCATGAAAGCAAGAGATGAAATTAAAGTCAATTACATCAATAAAAGCGGCAAGGAAGCTGCATTCACTGCAAAATCAAGAATTGATTCGGATATAGAGTTGGAATATTACAGATATGGTGGAGTTTTGAATTACGTTGTAAAAAACATTGTCAATTCTTAAACAACTAAAAAATCTTTAACTAGTTTAGTATACTAATTAAAAACAGCAAATATCTAAAGTAAACTTTATATGCTTTTATTTGCTTGAATTTAATATGTCACGGTTAAGCTCTCATATATATTCAGACAGACAGACAGACAGAAAAAATTCTATGTTAACAAAAAAAGGCCAGTCTGCTTTAGAATATATGATGACCTATGGCTGGGCAATACTAATCATAGTCATAGTAGCAGTCATCCTCTACAGTATGGGTATCTTTAATCCAGCATCAAGCATAACAACAACATCGTCAGGCTTTTCGCCTTTTGCAGTGAGCTCAGTACTATGTTCCCAGGCAGGTTTAACAATAGCAGTAACGGCAGGCGGTCTTCCGAACAATGCCAATTCAGTCACTTTATATGCAGTTTATTTCAAATCAAACACAGGAACAACAGCAAAGACAGATCAAAGGTATAATCTCACAAAGGTGACTTTATTGCCAGGAGGTACAGCAAAGATAATAGTTCCAACGGTTGCATGTACCTCTACAGGAACCTCCTTTTCCATGCCAGCGGATATAGAATACACATATTCAACTGCAGGACTAACAGTTAATCAAAATGCGACGGGAACAATAGCTGGAAAATCATCCGGACCTTCAGTAAGCATATATATACCTTTGACTATAACCTCTTCATCAGCAACTCCCAGTCCTTTCCAGCAGATGGTAACAGTAAATATGAGCAAATACAGCTCCTATGCTTCATCAAATCTTGATAATATAGAGTTTACATACCCAAACGGAACAATAATACAAAGCTGGAGGGAGAATGGCACTTCAAATAACCAAGTAGTAAATTACTGGCTTAAACTTGGGACATTTACATCAACCACAGTTCATCTTGATTTCTTTCCCACAACTTATAACGCAATGAACAGCGTAAATACAGGCGAAGCTCCGCAGCTAACCTGCTCAAATCCATCAGATACAGCTTCCTGTTCAACATATGGGGAATACGATGACGGTGTCAATGTGTTTAATTATTACACAAACTTTGCAGGAACAGGTTTGCCGAGTTCGTGGACTACAAACAATATCTCTGATGTTAATATAAATAATGGATTTAGTATAGGTTTTAGTCCACATGGGGTAGAGTTAAATTATACTAGAAAATTTAGTTCACCAATAGTATTAGACTGGCAGGGTAATTTTATTTCCAATCCTCAAAGATACTGTGGTTGGACAATCTTTGGGTGGTATGATCCTCCATATTCAGCAGGGTTTGCTCAATGGCAAGATTCTCCTACATCTTATGTTTACTATCAATATGGAAACGTTAGCCAAGCTGCTCCTAATTTCTACAATAGTTCTGGTTTAATTGGTAAGACATATGTGTTTTCGCTTGCTAATGATGTAAGTAGCATGCATTACTTTATTAATTATACCTTACAGACTTATTCTAATCCAGAAGACCAATCATTACCAACTATATTATTTAGGAATGGAGCCGGCTGTGGTCCTTTAAGTGGTTCGGAAGTAAATGTAACCTGGTTGGATGTACGTAGTTATCCGCCCAACGATTTTATGCCTTCCGTGACTTTCGGTAGTGTTTCTTAAATTTTAGTAATCTCCAAATATAAAACTATTTAAAAAGAGGAATAATTTTTTCGTTGTTTTCTCTTTTATGATGAAGTTCTATTTTAGGTATATTACTAGAGTTGTATTAAAATACTTTTTTAATATAATTATTTAAAGCAGGTTTAAATATTTTGCTTACGTATATAATTAATGGATAATAAAAAATGGAAAGTAGGCATAATAAAAGGTGACGGCGTCGGGCCAGATGTGGTAAATGCCGCACTTTACGTTTTGGATGCGGTAAAAAAGAAATTTAACTTAAATTTAGAATACGTTAATACTGAAGCAGGATTGTCATGCGTTGAGAAATACGGTACAAATCTGCCGCAGCAGACATTGGATACTCTCAAACAGACAGACTGTGTTCTTAAAGGGCCGACAACTACACCAGAAGGTGCAAATTCTTTTCCAAGTGCAAATGTTGGTATAAGAAAATACTTTGATTTGTATGCTGATGTAAGGCCAAACAAAACATTACCTAATGTTCCAAGTATAAAGCCAAATGTTGACATGGTTATTGTCAGGGAAAACACCGAGGGAATGTACTCCGGATTGGATTTCAGGGTAAACAATGAAACAACAATCGGCTTGCGTGTAATAACCAGAAAAGCATGCGAGAGAATAGTGAAGTATGCATTTGATATTGCCGAGAAAAGAAAGAAGCATGTTACACTTGTGCATAAGGGAAATGTACTGAAGGTATCAGACGGAATGTTTAAAGACATATTCTACGAAACAGCAAAGGAGCATCCGGATGTAACAGCGGATGATGCTCATGTCGATGCAATAACACAGTGGTTTATAAAGCAACCAGAATTTTATGATGTAATAGTAACTGAAAATCTTTTCGGTGATATAATATCCGATGAAGCGGCAATGATAGTCGGCGGTATAGGGACAGGCGCTTCAGCGAATATCGGAGAAAACTACGCGATGTTTGAACCTATACATGGCTCTGTTCCGAAGTACACGGGTATGGACAAGGTAAATCCAATAGGTACTATAATGTCTGTTAAGATGATGATGGACTGGATGGGTTATGTAGATGCTTCAGCCGCAATAGAAAAGGCGGTTAATACTGTGTTAGAAGAAGGAAAAGTACTGACCTATGATTTGGGCGGCAGTGCAAAATGCTCTGAAGTTGGCAAGGAGATAGCCTCTAAGATTTAGATTTTCTCTTCGTTTTAACTTTTTTCTGGTTTATCATATTTATCTTTTTGAAGGTTTCATTGTTTATTACGTCAAACTTTACAAAGTTATTCTTCATGCTTATTAATCCTATCAGCATGAAAATTGATATTGATAGAGGAAGCAATATGAAGGTTAGACTTGTCAAGAAGTTTAGGGCTTCCAATTCATGTATATAGACTATAAATATAAAATCCTGCGATGCAATTATGGCATTGGCAACGATTATTCCTATCCAGCCCTTTCTCTGTCTGTTGAATAGATATATATCATAAGATATGAAAGAGGAGAATATCTGCAATGATAAAACAACCAATGCTATTATAATAACTACAAAAATATAATCTGGATATATCATATGCTTTTCACCTCATCCGCCATTTTACCCATCTCATTTATTAGATTTCCAAGACTGGATTCAACAGCAAGTATAACTGCATCCACCTTATTCATGTTTGATATATTTACAAGGAAGTCATAGAATCTGGTTAGAAGCCTGTTATTGTTGTAAACAGATAAGGAAGTTAAAGAGTCAAATATAACTAGTTTATTCCCCTTTAGATTTTCCATGCTGACTCTTACTGCTATGCCCAACTCGGTTAAGTTCGAGGGCGAATCTATATAAACAATGTTTTCGCTGTCCTTCTCTTCAGGATCAATGCTCTTGGAAACAGCATCTATAAAAAAGAACCTGTCTTCCGATAACTTGAATTTATGCAGGTAATCTTTTAAAATCTCTGCCGGCTTGCTTGTTGTTATAAATATTATGTGCTCTTTGCTTTCATTTTGACTAATAAACTCGAATATCTTATTGTAATATTCTCCGGATTTCAATATATAAAGAGATATTCCCACTTTTAATTATGCTTTTTTTAATTTAAAAGCTTTAAAATATCTTTTTTAGTGCATGGCTTAGTTTATTGTAATCATGCTCATATTTTATTTTTCTGTTTACCAAATCAATCGAGATGGCGTTTTTTCTGTCTTTTATGTCATTTTCTACAAAGCCTGAAAACTTGGTGTACTTTCCTTTTATTGTGCTTTCATCTAATATCTTGTCGTTTACTATTACATAGTCCATTTTTAGGCCACGTTTCTCGAATAAATCCACAAATTCAGATGCCCTGAAATTTGTGCTTTCTGGATATTTGTTCATTATATTAACTATTAATATTTTCTTTGCTCCTGATTTTTTAATTGAATCATAAAACCCATCAACCAGGGTATTTGGCAGTATAGATGAGTATATATCTCCTGGTCCGAATATCAAAAAATCTGCCTTCTCAATCGCCTCTGCTGCGCTTTTGCTTATTTTAACCCTTCTGTCAAGCTTTACATCCAGTATCTTTACATTACTTTTCTTGCAGGAGTCTAAGCCATCCTCTCCAAAAATATCTCCGTTATTTGTTTTGATTCTCAGGTTAGCTTTGCAGTTAATATCATCAGTTATAGGCGTAAATTCTATGTTTTTCGGTGTTTTAAACATCTCCTTAGCTATATTAAGGTAGTTATCCCCGTGTTTTTTAATTAAGTTATAAAGAATTAAATTGCCAATATTATGATTTACTCCATCAATTTCAAATCTTTCAGTTGAAATATCTCTTAAATATTTATTCCCCGAAACCGCCAGTAATCTATCCCTCAAATCTCCAATGGCGTATACTCCGAATTTCTTTCTCAAGTAGCCAGTCGATCCACCGGAATCAAACATCGTTACTATATTATTTATCTTTATACCCTTTATTTTGCTTAGTGCTTTGAGTGTATTTCTTGCACCGCTTCCGCCAATTATAGTCACATTTTTCATAGTTCCTTTTCTATCAATTCTGTTTTACTGTAAACCAGTTTATTTGAATTTATGTTTCCCTTTATCTCAGTGTTTGAGCCTACAATGCAATTGTTGCCTACTATTGTACCCGGCATAGTCGATACATTTATTCCTGTCTTAGTGTCATTTCCCATTATCACACCCAGTCTAGTCATACCCGTATCATAGTCACCGTCTTTAATCTTTATCCTTATGCTTTTGCGGTCTATCCTTCTGTTGCCGGTTATAAAATTTGCGCCTATCCTGCAGTTTTCCCCTATTATACTGTCTCCGATAAATCCGCTGTGTATATGCGTGTTTTCCATTATTATTGATCTTGCGATTTCCGTTCCAAATCCTATTTCTGTGTTTTCTCCCAGTATACTGTCTCTTATTAATGAATTGTCCCCTATAAACGAGTTATCCCCTATAACTGTGTTGCCTTTTATTGAGGTATTGTTGCCTATTCTCACGTTTTTTCCGAGTATTACCGTTTTTTCCACAAATGGGCTTTCGGTTTTCTGTTTTTCAATTGAATATTTTTTAGTATTATAATAAACCGTATCTCTTATATTAAGCAGGTCCGTTACATATTTTAAGGAAGGCAGCTGGTCGATATCGAAATAGTTTATACCGGACTCTTTAGCCATATCATTCATTGTTTCTTCAAATGTTTTCTTGCCTTTGTTATTCTCCAGTCTTTCTATTACAGAGCGGTTCAGTTTGTATGCTCCTATTATTGAATGTGTTGTGCCTTCGAATATCTGTTTTTCTCTTATCTCCGTTATCTTGCCGTTTTCTATCCTTGCTATGCCGTGTGTAATCTCATCTCCTTCTTCATATGGTTTTACAGCAACTGCCGGTGATTTTGCCTCTTTTATCCTGTCGATATAGTCATCTATATTCAAGTAATATGGCATGATGACGAGAAAATCTTCCTTTAGAAAATCTTTTGATCTAAGGATTGCATCATCCATACCTATTGGATTATCCTGTTCTACCAGTTTTACGTCATATCTTTCCTTTATCCGCTTTACTGCGTCATTTTTTGGATTTATTACAAGTATTATGTCGTAGCCTTGAAGCCTGTCAATGACATTCTCTATTATTGTTTTATTTCCTATCTTAAGGAAAGCCTTATGATCTCTTTCAGAAAAAGGCCAAAATCTCGAGGACTCACCGGCAGCAAGCATTAGTATTTGCATATTCTCAAAGTTTTTAGAGAATGGAGCTACTATAAAAAGCTTTAATTTTACGGGTTCTTTAGGGATGTATGTCAATAAAAGCACCAAAACTAAAGCCTAATGCAAACATAAAGATAATAGCTCCTGCAAGCCCTCCGGATCTGAAGCAGCTCGCAGCAAGCATAATCCTTCTGAAGAAATACGGGTTTAATATCTCTCTCGGTCAGAATTTAAGGAGATTGGTCCAGAGGGCTGATTTAGCAGCACCGGACAAGGAAAGGGCAGACGAGCTTAATAATGCTTTCAAAGACCCAAGTGTAGACGCCATATTCTGTGCGAGAGGAGGATACGGTTCAATGAGGATACTGCAGGATATAGATTATGATGCTATAAAATCAAACCCGAAGATATTCGTTGGATACAGCGATATAACGGCTTTGCATCTGGCAATCCACAAATTTACAGGTTTGATAACCTTCCACGGCCCTATGCCAGGTGTAGACGCTGATGAGATAAGGAAACCTTCTTTTCAGAATGTGCTTTCAGTTCTAAAAGGAGAATCAAAGGACATGTCAAGCAATATAAACCGCGTTGTCAAATATATCTCACCCGGTTCTACGGAAGGCATAAGTGAAGGAACCAACATCTCGCTTTTTGCTTCTTTGATAGGGACAGATTATTTCCCAGACCCCAAAAATAAGATAGCGTTTTTCGAGGATGTTGCCACTACCTCTGGTGACGTTGATAGGTATCTTTTCAGACTGAAGCTTGCTAAAGCTTTGGACAAGTTCAACGGTTTTGTTTTCGGGGATTTTGCGGATATTCCAAAGTCTGATGAAGTGCTGCCTTCAATGGAGGAGATAGTGGAGGATTACATGCTGAATCTGAAGAAACCATCTTTATACGGTTTGCCATTCGGGCATGGGGATGACCAAATGCTCATCCCATTGAATGCAAAAATGAGCATATCAAGCGACGAGCCTTATATAACACTGCTTGAGGATGTAGTTAATTAAATTTATTCAGAACAGCAGCTCAAATCATTTATGTCATGGTAAAAAGACTGTGCTGCTAATTTTATAGACTCGCTTAAAGTAGGGAACATATGAACTGTGTCTATTATATCATCTATTGTCAGACCGAATTTTACAATTAGCGTAGCTTCATGTATTATGTCGGCGGCATTTTCTCCAAGAATTTCAACTCCCAGAACTTTTTTGGTTTTAGAGTCTATCACCATCTTTACAAGCCCCCTCCTATCATTGATTATAGCAGCTTTTGCGACGTTTTCAAACATTACAGGGGAGCATGCGCATTTTATTCCTTTCTTATTTGCTTCTTCATCAGTTAATCCAACTCTAGCGGCCTCAGGAAATGTAAATATCGCAGACGGTACACTTTTCAGATCTATCCTTTTTGGGGTTTTAGTGAATGCGTTATTTGCCGCTTTATTTCCTTCTGCGGCGGCTAATGCCTCCAGCATCGGTTCTCCGGTTACATCTCCGGCAGCATATATCCCTTTTACAGATGTTTCCATCTTATTATTTATCTTTATAAATCCCTTTTCGTCGATTTTCAGATCTATAGCTTTGAGATTAAGTTTTTCGATATTAGGAGTCCTCCCAGTCGCCAATAGAAGTTTTTCGGCTTTGAATTCTTTGTTTAAAGTATTTACTGTAATAATTCCATTTTCTTTTTTTACCTCTTTTATGTCTGCATTTGTTACTATCTTGATTCCCTCCTCTTCAAGGTATTTTTTTAGATAAGAACTTATACTGGGCTCCCAGTTTGGTATTATTCTATCGCTTCTCTGCAGTACTGTTACTTCCGAGCCGAAATGGGCGAACATCTGTGCAAATTCCAATCCAAGGGCCCTGCCTCCTATTATTATAATAGATTTAGGCACTTCTTTTATGGATAACGCAGTTTCATTAGTCAAATAATCAATGTTCTCAATCCCCTTAAATTTTGGGATATAAGTTCTTGCACCCGTTGCTATCAATATTTTCTTTGCTGATATCTCCTTGTCATTTACAATAATGGTATTTTTATCCTTGAATCTGCCAAAACCACCTATAAACTTCACATTTTCAAGTTTTTCAAGAACCTTCAAATATTTTGCGAATCTATAAGAACCTACCAGTTCCTCCTTTTCCCCGATGATTTTACTGAAGTCTTGAAGTTTTGCGGAATACGATAAACCAGAGAATCTTCTGTAATTGTTCTTATCCAAGAGATTTCCGACAGTTATCAGTCTCTTGCTCGGGACGCAGCCAACATTCACACACGTTCCGCCCAATTTAGCGCCCTCTGTTTCATTTTTTCCTATTATAGCTGTTTTTATTCCAAGCTCATTTGCCTTTATAGCTGCTGCAAAAGCAGCAGCACCCTGCCCTATTATTACATACTCAAATTTTTCCATTTTTTTCCTCCTTCAAGACATTGCACTTTTTCAAGTAATTTCTGTATTTTTCTATGTGAGTATTTATCTCATTGATTATTTCTGCTGTTTCGGGTGTTAAAGAATATACTCTTTTCCTGCCCTGTCTTTTGATGTCGACAAATCTGCAGTTGACAAGGCATTTTAAATCATGTGACAGATTACTCTGCTCTATGTTTAATTTTTTCTGCAGGTCGCTGGGACATTCCGGCCCCTTCATTAGTTCATTCAATACCATGAATCTGTTATGATTTCCGAATGCATCGAAAAAGAGATCAGTAGTTAGATCATAAACCATATTTATTTATTGTATTCTCCAAGGCCGTTATGCCTTCTGCTATGCCTTCTCCCTTGTATAGTATTTTACCACTCGGTCCAATCAGATAATATATATCAAGTTGAAGCGTTGGAGGAGTATTGTAAGCTAGGGTCATATTATAGCTTGCTATTCCTCCTTCTACATATGTGTTATTGTTTCCGTACTCCTTTATGAACTGTGATATTGGCATCCCGCTTTGTCCCAGGTCATCGTATTGCTCCAATTCAATTATCTTAACACCTTTATCCTTGAAGAAATTCAGATTACTTGCTACCGCCTGATTTCCCTGTGCGCAGGAACTGCACCAAGTTGCGACGAACCACACTATAATCGATTTCCCGCTGTAGTTTTTTATGCTAGTTACAGATCCATTCGCCAGCTGGAATGCATAGTTTGGCGCAGTCTCTCCAACAGAAAGAAACTTGCTGTCCTTTGCATGGTTTATTATAAAAAAATTAAATATCAAAGATACAGCTATGATTGCAACAACAGCGTAAACAATATACTTAAATTTTATTCTCATTTTCTACCTCGCAGCAATCAACAGTGGATTTTTCATTTAATATGCAGCCGTTGTTCAGGTTTTTGATAGCCTGTATAAGTCCAATATACGCTAATGCCGCGCCGAATACAATGAATAAAGGACCATAGGTTGAGAATACGGATTGTATTTTACCAGTATTTCCAACTATGAAAGAAGTCGATGCACCCCCTACAGCAAGCAATGACGGCACTATACTGGTGCAGCAAAGGCTGCTTGGAAGTATCGCGCTTATTACCGATGCAATTCCAAATTTTCTAGTGCCTTTTGATTTTATCTTGTACGCATAAACGTTTACTGTTATGACAAGGCTGATAAGGAATGAGATTATTGCTGTTGAAATAATATCGAAGTAAACATAGTATACACCGAAATCAAATATTCCCTCCGCCGCATTTAAAAGCATATAACCGTAAATCATTCCAACAACAAGAAATAAAATCGCAAACATAAGAATATACATTTTTTGACCAAACAGAATCTTTACTGTGCTTTTGAGTTCATTATATGAAAAAAATTTCATATAATCTATATACCTTACTTATATAAATGTATTGATATAGATAATATTATGCAGATAATGTTATGGTAGCCCTCCACAAAAGAAAAGATTATACTCCCTATATAATCCTAATTTTTATATTGTTGTTTGGAGTTTTACTGGTTTATTATGCATTTACTGCAGGCCCGCAGAAAAATATCTCTGCAGGAGTTTTATCTTATTCGCTGGCAAGCATTCAGCCAAATGTTTATTCAATAGGAATAGAGAATGTATCTGCAGTATATAACCAGTCTTACAATGAATTATTCATAGAAGTAAAGATAATCAACGACGGGAATTCGACAATCGGTTTCGACAGCGGCTGCGTATCCGCTTTTACCGGCAAAGTATCTCCGGAAAGCATAGCGAATCTCACATATGTGAAGAACGTTGCGACATGTAATGTTATAGCAATCCAGTCTCTCGCTCCGAATAAGACGGCTGATCTAACTTGGCCTTACTATCCGCAGACAATCAGCATTTATCAAACCGGTAACTTCAATGTTAATCTGACATTTCCTTTTGGATTTTACACTAAAATATACCCTCCATGTGCTGTCTCAAATTCCTCCTGCATTTCGAATTCCTCGCGTTTTGCCGGGTTTTCTGAATACGCCAGTATAGATATAAGTTTACAGAAAGTAAGCAGAAAGCCCACGATTTGAATCGTGGGATGAATGCGGATGTAGTGCAATTTGATAAAAGCATATATAGATTAGAACATAAACGGAATAATATATGATATTAACTTTTAAAATAAAACACGATAGAGACTTCTCAAGGGAACTAAGGGCAGCAAAGCAAATAGCCGATTTTGCATTAAAAACCAGAACACAATCATCCAAAGATGTAAAACAGTTTGGCTTGAAGTCTGCGATAGCGAATCAAATTCTCAGGAAATATTCCAGAAATAAAAAGTTAAAAGAAGTAAAAAATGTGAATCTAATCGTTCCTAATCAATCAATAAAAGTAAACCAAAAGAAACGAAGCATTGAAATCCCATGTTTAAAGTTTGCCTTTGAGTATCAATTTAGAAATGACTTTATCAAAATAAACCAGATAGAGATAAACAGAGAATGGGTTTTCGTTTCGGTGACTATCCCAGAAAAAAAGGAAATAAAAGTCAAGAACTGGGTTGGAATAGACAGGAACACAACGGGGCATATTGCCGTCTTGGCGAATCCGAAGACCGGTAAAGTAGTAAAATTAGGCAGGGAAGCTCTGTACATCCATAACAAATACAAGAATATACGCAGAGATTTGCAATCGAAAGGAAAATACAAAAAAGTTAAATCAATAAAAGACCGTGAAAGCAGGATAGTCAGGAACTTAAATCATCAAATAAGCAGAGCAATAATAAATATCGCCAAAAAATCAAAATGCGGCATAAAATTAGAAAATTTAAAGGGGATAAGAAACAACAGAAAGCATGCGAAGAGTTTCAATTATAGCCTTCATTCATGGTCATTCTACCAGCTAGAACAGTTCATAAAATATAAGGCAAAGTTGGAAGGCATCCCGATAATCTACGTTGAGGCGAAAAACACATCGAAAGAGTGTTCCCGCTGTGGAAGCGTAGGAATTAGAACCGGAAAGACATTTGAATGTCCGAATTGCGGACACGTAGACCATGCTGACGCTAACGCAGGATTCAATATTGCGAAGCGTGAGCCTATAGGTATAAAAACCAGCATAGGTCGATTGAATAAAGACAGGGATTTATTCAAAGGGAACACTGATACCCCTAAAGGAGCAACTTTATGAATCTAAAGACTTCAAACCATAATCCGAGTGGAACCCCATCAATTTATTGGTGGGAGGATGTCAGAGGCCTATAATCCTTGATAAAAACAGATTGGGAAAACTATATAAACAATAAAAATTCTAAATTAATAATATAGTAAGTCATACAAGTGACATTGGTCTATTAGACCTTAATCACGATTAACAATTTGGCTCAAAGAGCCTTTTTGGATTTAAAGGGAGGTGTTGAATTATGGCAAAGATAGG
>JBBIPE010000019.1:0-13044 GCA_037443005.1 archaeon | reverse complement strand
AAGTTGTTGAGATATTAATTAAGTATAAGGTACCTACCTCTAAGGATATAGCTAATTATCTCGGGTTGATATTTAATAAAATCCAAGACCAAGAGACAGTTATTGAATGTGCTAGAACAATAGGAAGACATTCTTACATTGCTGCATCATTGGTAGCAGATAGGCTTGAGTGGGTAGCTGATAAAACCAAAGACAAAAAGTCCGTCTTAGATGTAAGTAAAATATTAAGTCTTGATGAGATAGTAAATACTGTTAAGGGGCGTTCTGATACTTCTTCAGCAGAGATAATAGATCAGATTGGGAAGATAGATTATTATATCAAAGACAAAGAGACAGTTATTGAATGTGCTAGAACAATAGGAGAATATTCTGATTATCCTGCAGCAGCTGTAGCAAATCTGTTTAAAGAGGTAGTTTATGAAACCAAAGACAAAAAGTCTGTCTTAGATGTAAGTAGAATATTAAGTCTTGATGAGATAGTTAAGACTGTTGGGAAGTATTCTGATACTCATGCAGAAGATGTAGTAGATTTGCTTGGGAGGATAGCTTATAAAACCAGAGACAAATATAAAACACTTAGGGGTGCAAATCTAATAAACAGAGTAGGAATAGCAGCCACCATGATTTTAGACTATTCGAAGATGATTTCGGTGATAAATGAGGGTCTGGATGAAATGATAACAGATATGGACGGATTGTATGCTGTTTCGCTGTACCTGAATTTTAGTGATAAACTAGGTCTGCCAAAGCCTACTAAAGACACTATGAAAAGTTACATTGATACTGCCAGAGATAGATTTATGGAAAGATATGGAGTACATAAAATGCTCAACCTTGATCAGATGATGATGCTTGCGGTACTTGATAAACACGATGCGTATGATATAAAA
This sequence comes from archaeon, assembly GCA_037443005.1. GTDB lineage: Archaea > Nanobdellota > Nanobdellia > Parvarchaeales > Parvarchaeaceae > Parvarchaeum. The sequence goes on along the minus strand of JBBIPE010000019.1, from coordinate 12,154 downwards.
GGAATAATAGAACTCGTGAATAATGCTAAGGAAGAGCGGCGAAGGGAGTATAACCTGGAAAATATTGTCGAGAGCAAAAACGTTGAATTGTCAAGCGATGAAATGAAGAAATATGCGGTGATATCCGTACTTGGCTCGAGGGATAAGAAGATGCATAAGGAAGCTTTCTCAGCAGTATCTTCGATTGTCGGGGAAAAGACCGTAAACAGCGCTTACAACTCACTTCATACTCTAAACAAAGCTGTGATTCAAGACGTTATAAAGGCGATGAAAGAAGGAGGTTATGACGCTGCAGTATCCATCCTTAAAGGCATAAAAGACGAACACATCAGCAACGTGATAAACGTTCTTAATGCAAGAGGGAACATTCTTCCATGTAATTCCCATAAAATGTCCGCAGTAGAGAGCAAGAACCCAGTTGATTATAACAGTAACGTTCAGATGGCATGCGTTTATTTCCCTAGGGCAATGCATAGAGGTATCACCGAATACTGCAATGATCCTAATGTAATACTGGTCAGATACGACATTGGAGGGAAGGCTGCTGGCAGTGCGATATGCTATAAGGAAGAGGACAAGTTTATTGTTGATTCAGTGGAAGGAAGCCGCGATTTCAGGGATAATAAGATTTTTGATAAGGTATACGATGATTTATGTTACAGAGCTAAAGAACATGGATGCAAAGCGATAATATTAGGTAGCAGCGCTTTCAATGAGACACCTAAGAAATTCATAAGGTATATCTCCTCTAAATACGACTTGGAGCTTGTACAGACTAGTTTGAAGCTTGATACTAAAGGATATATGGAGACTAAAAGGAATGGCAGGAATTACATTATCAGTCTATAAAGAAACTGGTATATTCAAGTATGTATGAATATTTGGTTTTGTAAAGTACAGAATATTATTTATAATTGAGATGATATAAAGGATCTTGATTTGAGTATTACAAAGCCATTTGATAAAGAATTAGGAACTGAAAATACAATAAAAAATCTGATATAGATAGCCCTTGAAAAACACGTATAAATCTTATATGCTCATAACAATAATATTCTTGTGATTTACGGCGATTACGACGCGTTAAATTCTGATGAAGTAATATCAAAAACCGAGCATTATTTTGGTGATTTTAGTGGTAAATTAGAAAGTAATTCCAAAAAAGTAGATTTGTTAGACCATAACTTTTATAGATCGGTTAAAAGGATAGAATCTAGATTAAAAGGCTGTTATCATATGATAGTTGCCCTCTAAACTATCTAAAGAACAACAAGAAAAATATATAAGAACAAATTTGAACTATGGAGATATAATTAGCTAGTCCTCAAGATAGAACTTTTTACGGTTTCATTACACTTTATTCTTACTAAATTGAGTATTCTATATTTATTAGTTTAAGTTATATATCTTAGCATTTTTTATTTATGATAATAAAAAACCCTTAAAGAGCAAAAAAACTTAAAATGAAATATCTGCAATGAAGACTAATAAGCTACAGCACAGATACTCAGGAATATAAGATAATAACAATATGGTTTTAGATACTTGGTTAGAAAGCAAAGTCTCTTGATGACTTAATTATCCTGCTAGGACTGAGATTTAAACTCGCGTATTCCTTGGGAGATTAATATAATATATGACCTTTCAAATTTTCCTGAATTTTATTATGGTAATGTAATGTAGAATAAAACTATGCAGATCTAGACTTAAAGGTAGTAAAAGTCGATTTAGCGGAAATTATATTAAATAAACCACGTTTTACAAACTTAGTTTTAAAATTCTAAACTAATTTACTCCTTTATTATAGTTTAAATATTAATACAATTCATAATAAGATGTAAACTAATATGAGAAAAAATCTTAATAGAATCTTGACAGAGATAGATAGGAATAGTAATATTTCTGATAACTTGAGATTCTTGGACAATGAAACTAAAAAAGAGGTAATTAAAACGCTTGTAAATTACGATTTTGATGTAATGCCAGAGATAGCAAACTGGCTTCAGTTTATATCCGTTTACAATGACGACAAAACTGCAATAATTAATGCAAATAAGATATTCCGTAGTAATGAGATAGTAAACACAATAAATATGTACAAAGGAGGTATTGCCGAGGAAGTAACATCAATCATTGGTTATATTGTTTATAAAATTGGGGAGAAAGATACAATACTGGAGACAGCAAGAACAATAAAAAAATACTCAGGTTATCATGCAGTAGATGTGGGAATGTGGCTTAGAGAAATGGCCCTTTACACTGGAGATAAAAATAAAGTAGCTAGAAGCGCAAAAGTTATAAAAAGAATTGGAAGGTCTGCAGAGATAATGTTTAGAGCTGATGAGATGGTGAAGGCCTTGGACATGGGCCTGGACAGGTATATTAAAGATCGGAACAGCTTATATGCTGTGTATCTGTATGTAAGAAAAGACAATGAATTCAACTTTCCAAAACCAACAGAAAAAAGATTAAAGAAATATTCAGATATAGCAAACAGCATAATTAATAAGAGATACAAAATTGACAGGGTTCTTGAACTAGACCAAATATCAATGTTAGTAAGTATAGATAAAGAAAGTAAGAGAGATGATATATTTAGAATGATTAATAATACTGAATATAAAAATAAAAGAGAGTACTTACTAGAGGACATTACAAGTGATCAGCAAATAAATTTACAAGAAGAGGATATAAAGAGATACGCGGTAATATCAGTGCTAGGCTCAAAAAATAAGAGCACATATGATGAAGCATACTCAAAAATATCACCAATAGTAGGAGAAAAAATGATAAACAGGGCTAAAAACTCGCTTTATACAAATCATAGAGATGCGCTTAATACACTGAAAAGAATTGCCAAAAGCATGGATTATGACAAGGCCGTTTCTGTACTTGAAGGAATCAAGGATGAGTATATACCAAATGTTATAAGTATTATTCATAAAAGAAAAAATGGCATAAAAAGTAATAATATAATGTACGCAGTGGAAAGCAAGAATCCTCTAGACTACAACAGCAATGTGCAGATGGCATGTGTCTATCTACCAGGAGCGAATTATAGAGGAATATCCGAATACATTAAGGATCCAAACGTAGTACTAGTAAAGTATGATATTGGTAAAAATACACTAGGCAGCGCGATATGCTATAAAGATAAAGACAAATTTCTAGTTGATTCGGTCGAGGGAAGTCGTGGTTTTAGGAAGAAAAGGATCTTCGAAAAAGTATATCAGGATTTGTTATTCCGAGCAAAGGAATACGGATGCAATGAGATGATAATTGGCAATTATGCTTTTAATATAACTCCAAGAGAATTCATAAAGTATATATCATCGAAGTATAACTTAGAGCTTGAAAAAACCAAACTTAAACTTGAAACTAATGCATACTTTGAGACAGATTCAAAAGGCCTAAATTACATAGTAAAAATATAAAGTAAGCTGCATTCTAGTTAATTATAAATATTGATACAAAAATAACATTTTATATAATTATATAATAGACTTACTCTAAACAAATATTTTACTAACGATAGAAAGTCCTTTGCCGCTTTAAAATCGTAAAGCCCAAAGTCTTCAATAATTATACCTGAGATTTAATTCGCTTATTATAGGTAAGAATTTAATACTGTTATGCTAATATTCTAGCAAAGTATATATAAAATTATTAGAATACTTAGGGATAAGTTATTATTTATACAATTATATTATTAAGATTATTTCCTTTATACTGAGCCATTATATTTTCAAAAGTGGTATTTATTATCCTAAGCAGCGCCTCATCTGTATTGTAAGCTATATGAGGCGTCAATATAGCATTATCAAAATTCCTAAGTATATTGGTCTCCAGCGCATTCTTAATTATATCATAATTCTCCTTCTTTTTTATTATTTCAACCTCTCTTCCTGAGAACTCCTCACCTTCTATTACATCCAAAGCCACGCCCGCGATACTACCAGAATCAAGGGCGTTTACAACCGCTTCTGTGTCTATTATCCCACCTCTAGAAGTATTAACAAGAAACGCTGTTTTTTTCATAAGAGTGATATTATCCTTGTTTATCAGATGAAATGTTTCGGTAATTAATGGAATATGCAAAGTCACAATGTCAGAATCTGAAAGCAGTTTATTTAAATCCGATTTAATAGCACCCATCTTTTCAAAGTTTTCATTTACGCTTCTATTATAATAAAGAATTTTCATCCCGAAACCGTTTGCAATTCTGCATACGCTTAAGCCTATCCTTCCTGCCCCAACTATTCCTATTGTCTTGCCCAGAAGCTCACTTCCTCTTGAAAATTTAACGGCGCTTTTTTCGGAGAAATTTATCTTTCTGAAAAGCGAAAGTATAAGAAGAAATGTAAATTCAGCGACGGTATTGCTCCCATAATCAGGCACATTGCATACTTTTATCCCTTTTTTCCCGCAGAGAGTTATGTCTATGTGATCGAATCCCGTAGACCTAGTAAGTATCAGCTTTAGCCCAGAAAATCTCTGTATAAGCGTATCATCAACTTTTGAAGTTATAAAAACAGATATTATATCAGTATCTAAATCCTCATCTTTTATGTAATTCGCGCTATCTCTGTATATTTTAATGGATATACCAGAGTTTTCTAAAGAGAATTTCTCAATAACGTTATTCTCAAAATCACTCACATCAAAGAATACAACCTTCATTAATTTAATAATAAAAAGATTATTTATATACTATTTCCCAAGTCTGTCAGAATACTCCAACAAATTTTCTTCCAAAAGCATACACTATCAAAGCTGCCAGTACAGAAACGATAAAAGCATAGAAATAGGAGTAGAATGGGTTAAAGAAGTAAAGCACGCCCATTAGAAGGTTACCCGTAAATAAACCGATGCTTCTTGAGGAGGATAAGTATCCAAAGCTCTTTGCGCTTTTTTCCCTTTTTGAGGTAACTGATATTATCGTTGGTTCGAATGTTTCTATCGCTCCCACCGCAAATCCAAGGATCAATACCCCTATATAAGCTATTATTATGCTGAGGTGAAATATATAGAATATACCTATAACCAATGAGCCAAATCCTGCCATGGCATAACCTAACAATGACAATGCACTTATTATTTTCATCTTTCCTGCTTTACTGCCAAAGTAATAGCCAGCAAACGCAGAAATTAGCAAAAACAGGAGATAAGAGAATACGCCGAATGCACTGTTTGAATCCTCAGCTATTGTAAGTATTGGATAGCCAAGACTGTAATAGCTAAAACCAAAGAGAGAAGTTGCTATAAGCACTCCTGTTATAGTACTGCGGTTTATATTAGCCCTGTAATTACCAACAAATTTTTTGAATTTTCCGTTTATTTTCTCATTTACATTTGATTTTACAAGGAATAATGTAGATATTATTATAGGTATAACTGTTACCAAAAAGATTATGCTGTACGCTACTCCAAATTCAAGCAGAATAATAAGATAAACCAACCCGGCAGCCCCTCCTCCTAAATCTAGCGCATGCAAAACACCAAAGGCTTTTTTCCTGTGTTTTTCATCAGAAGACAATGAGACTAATGATCTCCTTGCAGGGCTCCTTGAGTCCCTGGCCCACCAGCCGAAAAGAAAAAGTATTGGTGAGAGTATTATATTGCTAGCAATTCCAAGAAAGGAAAGTATAGGGATTAATGAATTTCCTATTATTGCCACTTTTTTCTTGCTGTATTTATCGGCTAATACTCCTCCAACATATGCAAAAATTGCACCTACTCCGTACTGAAGAGCATATATTAAACCAAGATAGTAGATAGGTGCCTTTAAATATACCACAATGAATATCGGAAGAAGGGCGATAACTGCCTGGTAACCTGCATCGGCAAAGAATGCGGACATTGCAAGGTAAAGAACATTCCTGTTGACAAACCATTTTTCCATATATCAGTTTTACTCAACTTATAAGAGATTCACGCTTAAATATAGCTATGCTTACATAAAATAGAAGCACATCAAAAATCGCAAGGAAAAGAATCATATACAGCATAAACGACACTGAAAGAGAAGCTAGACCGAGCAATGAGGCAAACGGTAATACTAGAAGAGGGAGAACGAGCAATGATGTAAGCTGCTGCGCTTCCTTTATGCCTTTAACATGAGAAGATATCAATACGACTATTGAAATCGGAGCCAATGCAAGAAAAGGAACGGCAGCCAGCATAAGCAGCCACGGCAACGTAGGTAAAATAAACAAGTGGAACTGCTGGAATGATAGATAGTTAACTATGGAACCGTAGATTCCAAATGCTATTACTGCCATGACAACAGCCGGTAAAAATGAGGCAAGTATCTTACCAAGCAACAATTCAGTTTTTGACATGGGCGTTGAAAGTAGTGACTCCGCCGTCTTCCTCTCTTTTTCCCCTGCAAAGCTGTCAGCAGCTATAACTGCAGACGTTATTATCGGCATGGTCATTGTTATCGGCCCCAGTATATTAATAGAGAAATAGTCCATAAAAGATATGCTCTTGAAAGCCGGCAGAGCTGAGCTTATATTTGGTATTTTTATCGCAGCCGCTATACTTGGAGCCTCATGAACTGCTATATATATTGACAGTACCGGTAATATCACCGCAAAAGCCAGAGGTATGCCAAACATCGGGCCAAAGATAAGTATACTACTGAAAACATCTTTTATATCTTTCCAGGTTACTCTGTAAACGTTTATCAGTTCCATAAATTAAGATTATTATTTATAATTCTCTGCAAGGCTTAAGATTTATAGGCTTGCTATATTTTTATGTTTCAACCTCCTTGTTCTCCTTTTGATATTTTTTCAATCAAAGGTTCTATGTAATCTATTCCAAGTATCAAAGCTTTATATTTTACAAGCTTTACTATCAGAGAGTCTATATCTTTATAGCTTTTTATACGGAATTTAACACTGCTGACTTCTTCTCCTTTCATGGAATCAAACTTATAGCCGATTTTCCTGAGAACAGACAATTTAACTGGTCTTGCAAACCTTATCAGTATTGTCGAAGACTTAATCATCTCATCATATATTTTATAGGTTGTAGTATCATCAACTATGCTTCCATCCCTTAATATTACCAGCCTGGCATTAAACCTAGATACTTCATCAAGCTTCTGTGTTACAAAAAGAACAGTTTTATCGTTCTTGCTGTATCTCATTACGAAATCCCTTATCCATTCTGAGGAGCTAGCATCAAGAAATGCTGTGGGCTCATCAAGCAGAAGAACATCTGGCTCATTTAGCATCGCCCTACAGAAAGCTATTTTTTGCTTTGTGCCCCTGCTAAGCTCCGAAACCTTCCGATCAAAGAATTTAACGGCATCCATCTCCTTTAAAATTGCAGTACTCCTTTTGTATATCTCTATGTCCTTTAAGTTGTATAAGCTGCCAAAGAACTTGAGGTTCTGCCTTACCGTGAGAAAATCATATAATGCGTAATTATCTGACAACAAAGCTATCTTTTTCCTGACTTCATCGTCAAAATAAGGTCGTTTTCCCAAAACCGTTACAGAACCACTTGTAGGTTTATAAAGCCCGATTATGCACCTAAGAAATGTGCTTTTTCCAGCACCATTTGGGCCCAATATTATATTAACTCCTGCAATAGACTTAAATGAGATATTATTCAAAGCCACTGTTTTTCCAAATCTCTTATATAGATTTTCAACGACTATGGTGTTATTACTCATATAAAACTGAATATCTCCCTCAAATCTGATATGCTTTTATCTGCTATATCTAATTTTTGCTTGTCTCTTGATATAAAAACAGTGAATGCACCTATCTTTTTACCAGGTAGTATGTCATTTATGCTGTCACCGACCACCATACCCTCCTGTGGAATGACATTAAGCCTTTTAAAAGCTTCTATGAAAATATCCGGCGCCGGTTTACCTTCATTTACATCATCAGAACTTACAACCGCTGCTACCAGTTTTGATAGACCAGTAACATCAAGAACTCTGTCTAATAAATCAAAAGACATTCCGGTGCCTATTGCGATTTTTATGCCTTTTTCATTTAATTTAACCAGAACCTCTTTTGTCTCCGGATAAAGAAGGCTATCGCCCTTTTTCATGAGTTCAATAAATTTCTCCCCTCTTTTTTTCTTTAACCTTGATATATCACTATCTACGCTTTTTGGCAGATATTTCTTGACAATATCCTTTGATGATATGCCCTTTGTATTGTTATAAAGCTCGTTATACCCTATCTCCTTTCCTTCCGATGAGAAGGCAGCTTCCCAAGAATCAGCAAGTATCCTCGCAGTGTCTATAAGCGTGCCGTCAAGATCAAAGACTATACCTCTTATCATAACTTATTAAATCCAGCAAATTATTAATAGATAGATATTTAAACCGAAATCCTCATTAAACAATTAGAGGTAGAAATAATAAAAGATTTTAAGTTGTTTCTAAATTAAGATGGATATAAATTTGTTCAACCCTGTCTATGAAGGTGTTTATATAACTCTTCTTTTATCATATCTGCTAGGTATAGTGCACGGAATCACACCAGATGAGCATACCTGGCCGATAACTTTTTCATACGCAGTCGGCAGCGGAAGCACAAAGAAAGGTGCGGAGGTAGGTGCAATATTCTCACTGGGATTCACAATGCAGAGAGCATTGATGTCAGAGCTTATTTTCCTGGCGTTTGCATTCGGCCTGGCAAGCTTTAGAAACTTCATATCCTCGCCACTCTTCTTCGGCATAGTATACTCAATAGTAGGATTTGTGATGTATATAGCAGGGCATTATGTAAAATACGGCAGTTTCTACCCACATGTAGAACTGGATAAATGGATTGGAGAGGGCCTTAGATCAAAGTTCAGGCATAAAGACACGGACTTTTATAAAAAAGACGTAAAACCATGGATGGCACTTATACACGGGCTTATAGCCGGCTTCGGATTCGGAGCATTTGCGCTGATAATATACTTTGTATTCGTTCCTAATATGCCGAACGCATATGTGGCCTTTCTTCCCGGATTAATGTTTGGATTAGGTACTATGACAATGCAGTTTGCTTTTGGTGCACTATTCGGTACATGGATAAGAAAGATAAAGAAAATAAGTATGAAAGGCTTGCAGTTCATTGCCAGATATATATCCTCAAGCGTGCTATTATACGGTGGATTAGCATTTCTTATTGCAGGAGTGAGCATAATAATATTCCCGCAGATACTCACTTTTGGTGTGATAACCCCTCTGCAGATACATAATCTTCACGATTTAGGGGTAGGCTTCTTTATAGTGATATTTGCTGTAGTTATTATCGGATTGGTGGCTTACAGAAACGCAATGAAAATAGCAATTGAAAAATACTCAAAAGGATAGATACTTTTTCAGCTTTGTAAATACAATTCAAAAGTGGCTTATTGGGTTTTTATTCCTTCCATTAATATTACTGTAAGATTCCAAGTATTTTGGCATACTTTCTAACGTTTATCCGCTCATAACAGTCCTCAAGGAAAGGTTCTAAATCGTTAATTATATTTAAGAGCAACTTCAAAGATATCTTTTCCATGGGAAAAAAGATTAAGATTTATAATAAAAAACAATTAATTTTTTAATCCCAATGCTAAAATCCAATTATTCTGTTGAATTACTTAGGACCAAGTTTTTTAAAATTTAGGAAACACTTCCGAAAGCCACGGAAGGCATTACCCCATTTGGTGGATAGGCACGGGTACGATACCAATTAATAGTTACAGGCACAGAAAAGGTATACGCAGCACCATTAGCGGGCGCTCCTATTAACATTAGATTTACAGGATAAGTCGGTGCGTCAGCAGAAAGACTAACTAGATTACCATAGTTATAAGTAAATAAAGAAGTTGTAGAATTTTTGAGGTATATCGATAATATTGCATTTGAGAATTCTCCTGTTAATGTTACAGTTGCAACAGTTCCTGCTCCATTTTGCTGACCTAAATAAGCTCCTGCTGTCGGCCAACCGCTACCAATTGCAACTCCATGAAAATTACCACCATTTACTGCAGGGATTAACATTCCTCCAAATTCTGCTGTAGTGTCGGTAGTTTGTTGACCTAAATTTCCATATATTTCAATCACTTCCCCAGGATTTACTTTGATTGAAGAGTATATGTATCCACTTGGCGCAGTGGCTGTAGCTGTAAATCCATTATCTACTGTGTATGTTATACCTGAAACTGTCCATTTATTTGTATTTAAAGAGGTACCTGCAAAGTTATCATAGAAGTTGAACACATTCGCTCCGTCATCATATTCTCCGTATGTTGAAGATAACTGCGGAGCTTCACCGTCGTTTACTGTGTTGAACAGATTTGTTGAAGTTGGAGCAAAGCCCATGTATATGGTTTTTGATGAGCCACCGCCTATACCGCCTAGCTTAATCCACCATATTGCATTGGTTGACGTATAACTTTCCAGCCATGATGGGATTACTGAACCGTTATAGTAGAAGAACTCTACATTTTGGCCGAAAGAACTGGTTGATATGTCCGACCAGCCGTTATCCGAGCTTGTTATGTTAATCATCTGCTGGAATGGAGTTGGAGTTGCAGTGGATTGGGCGTTTGTCACTGTAACTGGGACATAACTGGTTATAGCTGAAGGCTTGCCTGAGATTGCTGTTCCTGCTATTGTACCAGTTGAATTCAATGTCTGCGGTAATGGAGTGCCTTCTGTTGTGTACTGCAATGATGCTGAAACTGTGTACTTTACTCCATTTGCTGAACATGTTACTGCTGGTATTAGTATTGTTGACACTGAACCAGGTGTTACTGTTATTGGATTTGACAATGTATAGACTTTTGACTGTATTGTTGAACCTGTTGCTGAGGTTATATATACTGCTGTTATTTTCGCAGAGGTTGCTGATCCTGGTAATGGACCGGTGTTTACTGCTATCTTTAATCCTATGTTATTGCATAAACTGGATGAAATTATGAATGGAGAGAAACCTGATGATGTGAAAGTTACACTGCTTGAAGGATTAAAGATACCCATGCTGTATAGAATAACGGCTACGATGACTATGATAAGTATTGCCCAGCCGTAGGTCATCATATACTCCAAAGCAGACTGGCCTTTTTTTGTTAACATAGAATTTTTTCTGTCTGTCTGTCTGTCTGAATATATATGAGAGCTTAACCGTGACATATTAAATTCAAGCAAATAAAAGCATATAAAACTTATTATACTCTTATTTACTCTGACTTAAAAGCCATTTCCACAGTGGAATGAACTTTATTGTTTTGCCGTCTGCCTTTTCCTCCGCTTCGTAATCCATGTGATAACCAAGAGATTGCTGCAGTGAAGATCACTAGAACCAGCTAATAAACTTTTTATTTCCCTGCCACTTAGTCCTTCCTTTGACGAAATATATGTAACTTGTATTAGCTGTATTACCCGTTCTTCCTGCTTGATTAAAAAATCCACCTGCCTCTGCAATGAATCTTTCCAGTAGAAGATATCATATCCCTTCAGACTTTTTCTTCTCAGCAGCTCCACAGCAACAATATTTTCCATTGTTTTTCCATAATTATCCGAGCTTGAAAAGGCTATAGAATTTATAATCCCTGTGTCTATGCAGTATACTTTCTTTGTAGCTATCATCTGCTGCTTCAGTTTGAATGAAAAACGCTCCAAGTAGAATATAAGGTAAGAATCTGCAGATAACCTACATAATTTTTCACTGTTTCTACCTTCTTCAAACCTATGACTTTTCTTAATTTACTGAATGTAATCTCTGCTGAAAAATTTGACACCGGATACTTAGCCAATTCCTCAATTGCTTTGATATTCCTTATCTTATAGCGCATTACGACGTCTTTTGATATTATATCCCTAAAAATCGTTTTTACCCGGAGGGTAGGCAATTTTCAGCTTTGTAAATGCAATTGAAAAGTGGCTTACTAGGTTTTTGTTTTTCCTTGATATTAATTACTGATATGTTTAATAACATCTGCCATTAAAATTTTAATATCCTTTATAATTTTATCCGCTTCTGCTACCGATAATTCTGCCCCATAGTAGTTTATCTTGTTTCTTATCTTTCTAAAATTGTCAAATTTATCACCTGCTTCCTGAAGATCCAGAAACTCTTTAAGAAAACAAGTATAGCACTCATGGTTATATATCTTATAACCACTTGTTATAGCAAGGGCC
>JBBIPE010000018.1:0-15778 GCA_037443005.1 archaeon | reverse complement strand
TAGAGGGGAAGCCACTGAAAGCAGCGATGTGGATCTTCTGGTAAAATACGCAGAGCACACTTCTCTATTTGATGTCGTACGGCTTAAGAGGAACCTGGAGAGCGCAATTGGAAGGAATGTTGACCTGGTTTCTTACGACTTTATTGATAAATACCTAAGGGATAGGGTTCTTAAGGAGAGAATACCTTTGTATGAATAAGAAAGAAAATTTGATTTACATTAATCATATAATAGACGCAATCAATGATATCGAAGAGTATACCAAAGGAATGAAAAAAGAGGATTTCTTAAAAGACAAAAAAACACAGGATGCGGTAATAAGGAACATTACAGTAATAGGAGAGGCTGCTGTTCTTGTAGATGACGAATTCGAAAGACTGCATAAAGATATCCCTTGGGCGGATATAAAAGGCACCAGAAATAAGATAGTGCACGGCTACTTTTCAATAGATCTAAATATAGTGTGGGAGATAATAATCAAGGACCTTCCGGAACTAAAGAAGAAGATGGAAGAAGTAAGGAAGTAATCCTCTTTCATACTGACGTTTTCCGTGGCTTTAACAACGAAGACTCACCCATTTACAGGTTTTCTTTATCTGTATTTCGTAGTGATAGCAATACTCGTTTTAGCGGTTTTCCTTCAGTACAGGAGGATATACCGGAAGTTTATATCGAACAAACAATAGCCGTTTATGTGGGCTCTTACCGATTATCAGTAAAAATCTATTTACATGATATCAGTTCTATATATAGTCATGGTAAATGAAGATGGCGGTACAGATTCTGGATAGGACGATTATTCTTAAGGGTTGATCATTGAACTTTAAATTTTTTAATAGGAAGGCGATAGGTTTTGTTTCATCTTTATTTCTTTTGTGTTTTTATAAACTATCTGGCATTTAAATGTTGGATTTAAATACAAAGCTTATATACTAATTATATCAATATATAATAAAGAAGAAGTGGTAATTATGGGTGGAAAAGTAGGAATAAATGGGAAAGAACGTCTTCTCAATCCACATCTTGGAACGAAGCAGGACAGATATCAGATAGCAAAGAAAGAGGCCCTTCAGTACGGTGGCAAGGTAATCAGGATGGGAAGTGGCAGTAGATTGGAAAGAGCGCTTCAAGAGGACTTTAAAGAGGATGGAATTTATGATTACGGCAACTTAAACAGTAGATTCTATATTATTTTCCCTCATGGCCGCCCTGACTGCCCAACATTCTATGTGGGAGGACTAGAACTTTCTGGGATAGTCGAGAACTACGACAAAGGTGAATTCTACATGATTTTACATCATAACGACACAGGATACCCTACTATCACTTTAAGATACTACAGTGTAGTATCTGATGTGAAAGAACTGATAAAGTCTCTCTACATATCTCTCTACGAAGTTATCACTTCAAGAATTTCAAAACACATCATGACTCCATCAAATTGTATAGTGGAAGTTTTGGATATAATCAAGAACGATGACCTCGGAGAATTCCTTATTAGGCCCCAAATGGAATATGATCCTGCGCCTCATGTTAAATATCCAGATAAGATAGAAGCTGGATTGAAGGCTTTAGAAAGGGTTGCCCGCGGAAAAATAAACGAAAGTTACTATTCATGACTCACGCTACAATATCGATTATGATCATGCGAAGCCATGAGCAGATAGATGTATGATTATTGCTCAGAATGGTCAAGCATTACATAAAAGTTGCCACCACGAAAAGACTAGTGATGAAATTTCAAAAAAAGTAGATAAACACAAAGTACGTAGGACCAAGGATAATTACAACAATTTTGGTCTAGGAAATTTTCGTATTTAATTAGCGGATAAAAACTTGAAGCTATAACACCTTCGGAACATAAAAATACTAAAATAAAGGATTTTTGGCCCGTTTATTTATCCTTAATAGGTAAACAGGTAACTCTATAAAGGTAGTCTAAACAAGCTAAAAATCATCAAAAAATGATGGTTTTTACGGTAAAATCCACTCAAAAAGTAAACTCGTGGCGTTTGATCCCCAATCTTTGGAAATACAACCTACCCAATGCATGGCGTTTGAGTATAGATAAGTTTATATATTATATATACTTATATTAATTATATGGAATTAGGTTATGCTAACTCAAATAGAAATGTTGATTTGCTCCATTATCCAAGACTTGATACTGTTATAATGGTTGAAGAAGCGATAAAAAAGGCCGGTGAATATCCCTCCAAGAGGCAGCTTTGGCTCTCTTTAAAGAAGAAGATAATGTACCAGACCTTTAATTTGATTCTTTCTTATCTAGAGGAATCGAATAAAATAGTGATAAAAAACGGAAAGATAACCTGGATTTGGGATCCCGAAGGCGTAAAAAGATACCTAGAAAAAGGGGTTGTTGTAAAATGAGAGAAGTAAAAGAGTATTCTTACCTTTTATTAATCTCTCATGAATAGCTGTTTATGTGGATTCTTACAGGGTTATCAGTAAAAATCTTATATAATGTACTAGGTTATTGATTCCTATTGTTTAACCAATTCACATACACTAGTAAGTTCGAAAAGTATTTATACTAGATATAATCATTACTATAGAATAAAAAAAAAGGAGGTATGTTATGAATGATGAAGTTTTAGTGACTGTATATGGCTACGGAAAGACGATAGCGCCTGGGAACAGGCCGTGGGATGTCGTAGCAAGCGATAGGAACAATTCAGCGTATGAGATGCTCAGTTTCTTTAATAAGCACGGCATTGATGCAAGCCTGTTCATATCTGGCGGGACGGTAGACCCTATAACAGGGGAATCAGAGGCTAAATCGATGTTTAACAATATGAAATCTATGCACCATAATCTTGAACAGATAGTTTCAGATGTGGTTTTGGATGAGAAGGCTAAAAACACTGCTGAAAACACGAATAACCTTGTTAACTACATGAAGACAGAAGAGTTTAGTGGAGTTTTTGGCGTCACTAGCATGGATCATGCCTCAAGGGCACTAAGAGATGGTGCTTATAACCCAGATATAAACAGGAATAATACTTTATTTGGCGTCGTGTCCTCAAAGGAACCTTATAGCCTGAATGGATCTAGTATAAGTCCATTCATACTTGAGCCACCTTATTTCCCTAACCAGGAGGTATACAACAAATTCAAAGGTCTGTTTAAGCTGGACACTGCTCAAAAGTATGAGATAGCAGACACTATCTCAAAGACACTATCTAAAAAATAGTAGGTATTAAGGAGGTAAAATTATGGCAAAATTGGGATGAAAAACTTGAAAATCTTGAAGATTTAGAAAAAAGCAGTAGACCTAAGAACGGTAAATTCAAAAATTTGGCTGCTACATTGGGTTTGAGCACCGGTGCGTGCGCGAGTATTTTTGAAATAAGTACGCTTTCAGGAGGCTATAATAACGGTTTAGGTGCGATTGTTGCGGCCTCTGCGCTAGTCATTGGGTCAGTTGCAGCAAGATCTTATATCAAAAGCGAGGTAAAGGATGAAGAGCCGCTAGGCAAAGTTCCAAAAACAGGTTATAAAGCTGTAGCAAAATCAGTAATATACCCTGCTGGAAGTAGAGCTGTATCAAGATCAGCGAGCTACACGGTATTCGGTGCTGCTCTTGGTTATCTGGCCTTTGCTCCGGCTGTCAAAGATGTTATTTATAAGACACCGACGCCATCTCTTGGATTCGCAGCCCTTGCAGCACTCGAGATAACCTACGGTATATATACTGGAATCAGGTATCTGAAAGCCAAACATGGACAAAAAGAAATCAATAAAATGCAGATATATAATGAATAGGAAGCGTGACCAGATGGAGTTTAGCCCAAAAATTACCATTTTGCCTTGTTTTCGGCCCGTTTATTTATCCTTAATAGGTAAACAGGTAACTCTATAAAGGTAGTCTAGACAGGCTAAAAATCATCAAAAAATGATGGTTTTTACGGTAAAATCCACTCAAAAAGTAAACTCGTGGCGTTTGATCCCCATCATTCGTCGGGGATACCTTTTATAGGGTAACTTGTATTGGGGCAAGGTCAAGAGGCAATAGGTTTTCCCAAAAGGAGAAAATCAGCCTTTATCACACTAAAATCTAAATGTAGTACCTCGCTAGCTATTTTGTGGCTTCCTATATATGTTCTATACTCTTTTTTGTATCAGCTCGTTTATAGTATCCCTCAACCCAGATAAATCACGATCTATGGACTTCCAAACAATCCCCAATTCAACTTTGAAATACTGATGGATAAGAATGTTTCTGAAACTTGCGAGTTTCTCCCAAGGTACCTCTGGATGAGAAACCCTAAAATCCTCCGGTATATTCTTTGTCGCTTCTCCTATAACTTCGAATCTTCTAATAACCGCGTCCTGCAATTGCTTTGAGTTCAGAAAATCCTCATAGGATTTTCCCTTTGTATAGTCTGTTATGTCGTCTATGCTTTCCAGTATATGTTCCAGAAATACTAATGGTTCTTTCTTCATCTTACAATCACCTGTGTTTTCAGGATGCTATCTTTTAAAGCAGGGTATATACCGTTAAAAGTGACTAAATCTACAGTCTTTCCAAGGCTTTTCTCTAAATCCAGCTTCAAACCGGCAAAATCGAGCAGTGTGAAGCTTTCCGGTAGTTCAACAAGTATGTCTATATCGCTGTCTTCTCGTGCTTCTCCTCTAGCATACGATCCGAATATAGAGGCGTGCTTTATTCCGTACCTATCCAAAATTGGCGTTATATGGGCCTTTATAGTGTCTATATCGAGTTTTCTTGTGTTTTCTTTGTAGTTTTTAATAAGGTCCATAATGACTTCATTGTAAGTCTCACGCCTGTATTTCTTGATTAGTTTCAATTCTTTTATAATGTCCTCATCTACCTGTATAGTCGTAAGTTTCTTCTCCATATAATTGCTTATAAGTAGTATATAGAACATTATAATATTTAAAGCTTAAAACAGTAGAACTAAGTTACAGTGTACGGCTTGTTATATCAGTCTTTGCCATACACCTGCTTATGAGAGCATACCTTTAATAGATAAATCTCTGCTGCCTTAAAATCAACCATATATGCTACTCTATTGCTTCTGTTCAAATTCACAGCATAGAACCCTAAATTGCCCTTCTTCTCACCAAGAAGAAGCGGATTTTCTACGCTCCCTAGTTCCTTTATCTTTTTCTTAGTCCTTTCCTGCATCTCTGTGTCTTTGTTTTTGAACAGCCTTTTAAAGTTAGGTGTTATAATAAAAGACCAGATCATTCTTGCTCCTCTAAGTACTTTATCGCTTCCTCGGCGCTTAAGAATTTTTTTGATTTTCTATGTTGTATTTCGATGAGACTTTTTTTTATTTCTCTTAGCTCGTTTATATCGAATTCTCCCGCGTTTAGATACGCTTCTATAAGCTGTTTTATCACGTCATTGATGGCTTCTCTCTTGTGTATCTTTAGTTTCTCTAAGCTCTCCCTTACGTCTTCATCAACCTGTATAGTAGTTGTCATATCCGCTATAGGTCGCTATAGTATTTAAAGTTTAAAACATTGCAGCCAAACTACAGTATGCTGGTTATTGTTTTACCGTATATATAGAATATTTAAGCCTTAGATCTGCTTTATCTACTATAATCATGCAAAAATGGTACTTTGTATTAATAACTACTATATGTCAGAGAAAACTATTTAAATAAGATACTTTCATAACCATTAAAATGGGAACAAAAATAAAGCTGGAAACCCTGCTTGGAAAGGCAAGAGAGAACATAGCAGGCGGAATACAAGTCCTATTTACCGGAATAGTAAAAGGAAAGAACCGGGCAACATACTACAAATCAGAAGAGATGCTTAATGAGTTAAATAAAAATAAGAGCAGGTATATACTTGACTCCAAAATCGATTCTTACAGTAAAGACGACATATTTTTCAAGCCGACAAGTTTTCTAGAAAAAGACCAATTTGAGAAACTTTCAAAGCTTTACCGAATTTTACCGGATGCTGTACCGGCCCCTATTACAAAAGTAAGAAGAAATGATGGAAAAGAGATAGGTTATATAATGAGCAAAGTAAATGGAGAGACAATGTCAAGCTATCTAGAAAGTATTGATGAAAGCTTAAGAAATAAAGAAAATGATAGATTGGTAACGGAGATTTCCATGTATATAAAGGTGCTTTCCGAAAACGGTGTGGGGCATGGAGATATACACCGAAGGAATATTATTGTTTATGGGGGAAAACCATTTCTTTTAGATCCCTTTTCCGTAGCCAGGTGCGATAATTGGTACATTAAGAGAGACTACAAGAATCTGGAAAAACTAAAATCAATAAGATATTAAAAATCTCTATTTACAGTAACTTTTATTCCCTAAAATGTGTGTTCATATGAATGATATTATATAAAAATATAAATTATACTATAATTTAAATAACATTATATCAATAATTATAGAAAATATTGTTATAGGATAGCATTATCGGAAAGAATATCTATGGTTTTTTTAGAAAGATCATCGTTTTACTATCAATTTTACGTTCATCAGGGATCTCTATATTTTTAATTTTGGCCCAAATTTTAATTGAAGAGACTACCTCTTCATCCCCTATTATAAGAGCCACTATATCATTGCTTGAAACTTCCTTCAGCAATGCATTTGCAGCATAGACCTGCATAGGCCAAACCAGCATGCTAACATCTACAATCTTCTTAGCAGAATTTGTATTTTCAGTACTCTGGTCAGTCTGTACTACCATTAAACCACCACTATTTTAGCAGCCTTTGAATTTTCTAGTAGGTTGGCCGCAGTTATTGTATCTTCTACAAAATCAACTAAATCCTCTTTTTTCATATCTATAACGCTCATGCAAGGTTCACATGCAAAAACATGCAGGTTTCCTGTTTCTTTGGCTCTCTTTAGAACATCATACCATTTAATGCCCTTTTTCTCCAGGCCCTTAACAAATCTATCAGCCAACTCTTTATCTGCTCCAGTATATATACTATCGACATATTTCTTGTCCAATAAAGATACTGCTAATGATGCAAAAGCTATGTTAACTTCATAGCCAAACTCTGCCGCCGTTGCGGCGATTACAGACATTTGCGTTACTTTATCTATTTCATGAGAAAACAATACTACCCAAAATTTATTTTCCTTTTCCATATTTATATAAAGATTATCTAATTTATAAACATTTATATTGAAAGTATTAGATACATAAATAAGGATACAGGAATCTAGAAAGGCTAAAATCAATAAGATATTGAAAAATCCGATTTATAGTAACTTTTATTCTCTAAATTTAATTATAAATTAATTATATTATTATAAGAATATAAATTATGCTAATAATATATATAATATTATATCAATAATAATTATAAAAAATTTACAAAGGTTTTTTTATAGTATTTTAAACTATTTTATACAGTATAGACTAAAATATGTCATATAAAACTAATTATAATGATATTATTATAACTAATCTATTAATAATTTATTTAATATTTATATTAATATTTTTATATTAATATTATAGATATTATAATATTTAATAATTAAATTAAAGATCCTTTTTTTGAAAGCAAAACCTTTATTTTTCTGGTTTAAAATTAGCTTTTAGAAACAATTTTCAATTCGAGAGAAATATACTATAAGAGTTCTCTGAAAATAATATTATTTTGTATTGAAGTTATAAAACTAAAATATTTATATATAATAAAAAATTATATATAATATGAAAACATATAAATCTTTGCTTATAGACGAAGATACTTATAATAGGTTAAAAAGAATCAAAGAAGGACTAAAGGAAGAAGGCAAGAAAGAAACCTTTGATTCCATAATAAAAAATTCAATATCTAACCAGTATTTTAGTGTATTACTAGATAAAAATATCCGTGAATATATCAACGCTTTTGTTGAAGAGGCGAAGAAAATCAATAATGTGTTAGGTATAGCTATCTTCGGCTCGGTTTCAAGAAATGATTATACTAAATACAGTGATATAGACTTATTTATAGTCGTGGATAAAAAAGATACCAAAACAATGGCAGAGATACATTCTATACATTCAAAGCTGCATGAAGAGGAGGATAAGATGACAGACAGAGGGCTTTACTTATACATAAGCCCTTTAATTATGGAAAGAGATAGACTTAAGACTTTTAGACCTATATATATAGATATAGCCAGGGACGGAATAATACTTTTTGAAAAGAACTTTATATTGTCAGACTTTTTCAGTTCTATAAATAGCATAAAGACTTCAACTAAAATCATTGAGGGAGTAAAGGTTATAAAATGGAAGACAGAATAAAGGCGGCAGTAGAAACCTCTGATTTATGGATGAAAGCAGCAGAAGATACAAAGAAAGGCGGAAGCTACAACGTAAGCCTATACTCTCTAGAAATGTCACTGGAGATAATAATGAAGGCTATGTTGATGAAATTTTCAATTGATCCGCCTAAGACACACGATGTAGGTAATTTATTAAAAAGAGTACTAATCGATGCAAAAAAAGAGAGAATAGATAAGAAAGAAGTAGAAAATGCAGTTGATCTTTTTTATACCTTGCTAGGATTACGAAATGAAAGCGGGTATATGTACGACAGCCGCACTTCAAATGCAAGGCTGGGCGAACTTTTGGAGATGTACTTTGAGCCAACCCGCAGATATGTCAATTTTTTTAAGAAAACCTTGGATTCTCTATGATTTATTACGAATTACTGAGTATATTTAAAATTAAAAAATAAAACTATTATCCTATATTATTGCATAAACTTGTGAGATTATGAATGGAGAGAAGCCTGATGATGTAAAAGTTACACTGCTAGAAGGATTGAAGATACCCATACTGTAGAGGATGACTGCTACGATGACTATGATTAGGTAGCCTATCCATAAGTCATTATATACTCTAAAGCAGACTGGCCTTTTTTGTTAACATAGAATTTTTTCTACCTATAACTTAACCGTGACATATTATTATCCAAAGAGTATATGATTGGAACGCCGGTGGGTATCTCAAAGTTTACTGATAAAAGGAAAACTAGTCTTTTTTGGAGTAATCTATCGGTGTATGCTCTGTTTTTTCCCAGTTCTTCTTGTTTTTTATTTCCCTAAATACTGCTCTAGTGCTGGCAGCCCACTGAAGTACCCAGTATGCAGGAGTCGTAATCCCTATAAAAAATCCATCTAAATAAGGGTGATTCCTGTTTTCTTTTCTGGCGATCTTTTCGTAGGATCTACCTTGTAGATAACAATAAAAAGTGGCCGATAAGAGATTGAAATATACAATCGGCTTGATTATCTCAGGAACAGACAGGTGATCAAGGTAATATACGGCAGTCATTCCTATTCCTGTAAAGTTTATCGGCCCAAAAAACGCACCAAATCCAGACATATACATCTTTGTTTTATCCTTTAAACTATACTTTTGCTTTGAATACTCCACAGTTGTCTGAATTTTTCCTTGCTGCCACCTAGTTCTCTGTCTAATCCATGACTTAAGGTTTGGGGTAGTCTGCTCCATTGTTACTATATCCATCATTCCAATTCGATATTTCTTTCCAGTCCTTGAGGAATACATGTTTGCCCTCATGGCAAGTTCATAATCCTCTGTAAGGTTTTCTTCCTCCCAGCCTCCAAGCTCGTTTAAAATTTCCTTTTTAAAGAAGTTTGTAGTTCCGCCGAAAGGCAATATAAAGTCCAATCTTGAAAGCCTAGGTAGATATTCACCAAAGAAGAATTCATATTCCGCCTGGAATTGCTTATCAAGCCAGGATCCTTTCTGGGGTTTAAGTTTTAACTCTCCTTGCACTGCATCATATCCCTTCTCTTTTATATACCATGCAGCCACATTAAACAAGTCATCCGAAATATAATCCTCGGCATCAAGTACTCCGATTATACCTCCAGTTGCTTTAGATAACCCTTGATTTAGAGCTCTTGGTTTCCCCCTGGTTTTTCCATTGTCCTCAACCGGAACATGTACCACGTTTCCATATTTTCTATGGAGATATTCTGCCATCCTGTCGGTTTTGGAATCGTCCTTCTCAGTCATCAGTATAAGTTCTAGGTTGCTGTAGCTGTTGCTTTCTATCCTTTTCACAGTATTCAGAAGGACCTTTTCTTCTTTATATGCAGGAAGTAGCACAGATATTTTGGGTTTTTCTTTTACTTCTACAGGCTCTGGTTTCTCCAGTTTACGTACCTTAAGCAGCGGATAGAAATTATAGATATTACTGCCCATCCAAATTGCGTTAATTCCTGTAAAAATGGAATCTATGTATGTTGATAACAAATCTATAATCATTATTGTTAAGTGGTTATATTAATATCTTTCTAATTAAACTAAGGCTGTTATTAAAGCTTAAGCTGTATTTCATTTATAAATATTTGATTCCACTGTATCTTGCTTATTTAGTGCCTTTATTCCTACAAGGGTGAGGGCTATCCCTATTATAAATATAATCCATCCTAAAATAAGAAATATTGTACCTAATGTTACTGCAGCTTTCCCCACAAATTTCAATGCGAATACACCTATAATCGGCAGAATTATACCTATAACAAACAGGATTAAACCTATTATCATTAGTTTATTCAGTTTTTTAAGCATTATTATATATAAAGATGATTCAATAAATAATTATCTTACTATTCGTTAATTACTTATCTCTGTAAATGTACTGTAGGGGCAAAGTTTTCTAATCCTGCAGGTGTGCTAACTGTATAGTTAAGTTCACCATCTGCAGTGAAAGACGCCCCAGAAATATTGCATAACAATAGAATACTTACAATGAAAGTTGCTCCTGGTGAAACAGAATCGGGACTGAATGTAGTACTAACAACCGGAGATGTAAAGTTTGTAAACTTAAATCGAGAAGTCAACTTTAAAGAATTTAATTTCGCAGATGTCGCTCCTACCGGCAATCCCGAGACCGAAAAGAAAATCATAGTCACGACAGAATTACATTCTGTTGAAGCTACTGAAAACGGACCGAATCCGCATTACTTACAATTGTTGGTGGAGTAAAACTACCAAATGCAAATAGAAGAGATGTTAATTGGGTAATATTCATTGTATAAGATCCTGCCGGTAAACTTGTTAATGCGGATGCGCTTACAGGAGCAACAACTGGTGAGCTTGATAACCTGCCAGTCAAAACGGCATTCGTCACACTCAAATTTGAATTAGAGGTGTTTGAACCTGAAAGAGAGCTTAATAAACCGCCAGCAATTTTTGTTATATTGAAAGTGAAGCTGCCATTCAATGCTATACCATATTCATTTGAAAAGCAGAAACTAGATGAAAAAGAAACGTTGCTTTTGCTTTCAAATGCATTTGTGCTGGCAATGCTTACAAGCGAACAGGCGTTTCCATTATATGAAGCAGTTTTAACGAACTTAATAGTTATATATTTGTTTATCTTATTTGAGATATTTTTTGCAGCAGTGCTATTTAGACTTGGCGATAAAGATGACAAACCACTAATTTCATTACCTAGAGCACTGTAATTGTAAGCTGCATTCTTGATAGGCAGGTAAATGCATAAAAGTGAGCTGTTTGTTGCAGCAGAATCATTAAATTCAAATCCTAAGTTGGATGCATTGGTATGAACTAAATCTGTGAGCAATGAAAATGGTATGCACAGACTGCCACCAGTTGAATTTATTATTGAGGAAAAGTTTACAGTGTCAAGAGCGCTTGGAAAGCTAGACTCAATACTTTTGTTTATTGCAGCTAAGCCATTAACTAAGGAGCCAAGATCCATCGAAATTGAGTCTCTGCTATTATTTCCGTAATGCGCTTCATATCCTTTAATCGGAAGATTTAGATTCAATGCAATAGGCCCTGCGTTGACTGCCAATCCTAAAGTAAACGAATAAGACATGTTATATGGTCCGCTCTTAGATCCTATACTAGCGGCTGTAGCCGCAAGCTGTGAAACATTTGAAACGCTGTAGTACGGGCTTTGGCTAGTATGTAAAGCTGATATTGGTATATAACCTGCATAAGAAAGTATTATTACAGCGAGTACAATAACAACAACTATTGCCGTTATAGGTAGAATTTTACCCATTCTTTTAGGTGGAACTGTACTTACCGGTATATCTGTATTCATATTATTATTTTGACTGGAAGAGTTATCTGTGTCCATATTTATACAAAAAAATGTTGATATATATACTTAATGTTTAGCAGAAATAACAAAAATCAACTGTTTATTTTAACTAATTTTATATAAAAAACAAGTGTTTTTCCAGCTAATGGGCTATTAAAATTTACTGTAACATTTGTTGAATTAAATGTGGTTATCACCCCAGTCTGTCCGCTATCAGATGAAACTGCTTCTCCATCTGCCAATGTACTATTTCCGAGATCTGATCTCGGAATTGTTACTATAAGTGAAGGCTGTGGATTACCGTAGGCTTCACTTGGAGGCAAAGTAACGTTTTTTGTCTGATTGACTTTCATACCCATTACTGCATTATTAAATCCTGTTATAGTAGTGTTTGAGCCTATAACGAAACTAAAGGGAGTTTGATTGAAGTTAGACTGTATAACCGTTCCATTGGTATATGTCAAAGTATAAAATACACTGACATTATCTCCTGTTTTCGCTTCTATAGAGCTTGATTTAAAATACAGAAGATAGACAGATAGCAAAACAGCTAACACAATCACTATTGCAGCTACGGAAACAAAAACCCTTTTACTAGAATTATTCTCTTTAGACATTTTATTTCAAATAAATTTGTACTATATAAGATTAATTATTACAGGTTAAGGATATAAACTTTGGATTTATTATAAATTATATGAGTTTTTATTACAGTTTTGAGGCGTTTTTCGGGATATTTGAACTTGTAAACGTGGCCGTGGTGTGCATTGCCTCTGCGTTCATAATAGCTGCGCTTTTAAAGCACAAAAAGGACAGGGCACCGATATTTCTTTGGGCTATAGACCTCAAAAAATCAACAAGTCAGATGAAAATTCTTTTCTTATCCGCAATCATATTCGTAGCGGTTTTGGCTGCCTATGTAATTGGAGAGTTTTACTCTTTTTTATACCTTATTATTGCAGCACAGGCAATCGGTATGATTTCATATATTATGATCTCTTATGTTGTTATAATCTGGTTTAAGGAGTTTATAAGATTTGTATGATACTGGAAATAATTGGTATATTAGCGCTTTTTGGAGGCATATTCGTGCTTCTATCTATATACCGCTTTATAACCGACTTCTATAAAGACAGCCGTTTATCTATATACAGGATTAAATTGTCAAGACACATAACTGGCTATTTCATTTTATTGTTATCGGCAAATTTTCTGCTTGTGATCCTATATGCACTAGCATCCGGCCCTAAAAATATAAAATATGGTGTTTTAGGGATTACAATATACACAATTATTTTCGGGATTTTTTTCTTACATTTATCAAGGGTTATTGAGGGAAAACCTCTTTTGAAGCTTTAATTTTGTATTTTTCCAATCTTCAATAATTAAGGGAATTTATCCTCCCAAAAATAAGAATGCTGCTTACTGATATCTAAAAATTTTTGTTAGATAATTCTATAATAACCTACCGCCGATAAAAATAAGCATTTTATAGTTAAATCGTCTGTTACAAACACTTTTATATGATAGGCGTTTCTAAATAAAATGGAACTTTTTCACCATAAACATAAATGTGAGCAATGCGGGATGGAATTCAAAACAAAAGAGGAACTGGATGAGCATATGAAAACGCATATGCAGGGGCCAGAACAACCTGCTAACAATGAACAGCCTTCACAACCTGAAGCTGCAAACCAGGATGAACAGCCTGTTGAACAAAGCAATGATGCTAATGCTCAAGAACAGCCTTCACAACCTGAAGCTGCAAACCAGGATGAACAGCCTGTTGAACAAAGCAATGATGCTAATGCTCAAGAACAGCCACAGAATCAGGACCAGCAACAATAAATAAAAATTGTTGTAAATGGCAATTGGAACTGTTTGATTTTATGTTCTATTTTCATCTTTTATGATTAAAATTGTTTTCTTTAAGATATAGTCTGTTTTAATAATCATACACTGATAATGCCTATGCCGTCTAACTAAAATCCGAAGGTGAAAGATTTTCTATCATCTTATTCAGCGATGAATTTACCTGGTTAATATAATTAACTCCTTCTGCAAGCGTAGAAATCTCATACAGTTTGGATGAAGAAACTCCCAATGCGGTTACAACCTCCATAGGTATATACTTTTTTATGACATTTGAGAACCTAATTTCTATTGTAAATGTTGAAAGATTTGAGATACTATAGTTTGTTTTGCCTACAAGAATAACTGCATAACTTGAAGAATTGCATCTTTCATTCGGCAATGTCACTGTTATTGACTTATTTTGTTCCGCATATCCAGACGATAAAAAATCGGAAGAGTTTCCAGTAACATTATACTCATTGAAAGAAGTAAAATTCTCAAGCTTAAGCGTTTCATTCATTTTATTCTGCAGTACAACCTTTAGAATAGAATTTCTGCAGGAGTAAGATGTTATACCCATTGAGCCTTCTGAAGACATAAGAGAAGAATTAGCTGGAGGAGTTATATTATCCACAGCAACAACCGTAGGTATGCTATCAAAAGAAAGATTATATATTTTTTCAGCTCCTACAAATCCTTTATAATAATAATTAAATGTTTCATTGTTATTAAGTAGACCGAATATCATAAGCAGACCGGAATAATTTTCCGGAAATGTTCCGTTTTCAAAGGGTTTGACACTGCTTCCCTCCCCAAAGACCGAATAGTGGATAAAACCACTGGAATTAAGGTTATTTGATTTTATAGAGGAAGCGGTTAAATTTAATAGATTTTCTGAAGGGAAATAAGAGGAAACTGTTGATATTAATGCGGCATTCGCTGATGAAAGATTAGATGAGCTGCTGCTTGTTGAATTAGTTATTGTTTTATGGTTAAGCCCGAGAGTATTCCTCACTAATGCTCTTACTCCCAGTATGTTAAAATGATACATTACATATGCAATTATAAGAAGAACTATTATAACAGCTATAGCAACCAACAAGTATCTGTTTATCCCATTATTGCCACCGTGTACATTTGATTCGTTTACCTTGTCCTCAGTTGGCATTATATTCTTGTCATTTGTATTACTGTCTTCATCTGATACTACAGAGACTGGCTTTTCTCCAGGAGTATTGCCTTCTTCAGGTTTTAAATCATCCATTTTTATTGGATATCTTTAGAATATTTAAACTTTAATTTTCAACTGCCTCGAAACTAATAATGCCTCCCCTATAAACAAACCTGCACTAAATGCAAGCAGCACACCCGTTATTCCAGCTAAAAGAACATTTTGCGGAGCAAATATCTCTATTACTACTCTGGCCGCAAAAAGGACCATCCAAATAAGAGTTATGGCTATTGAACTTTTATAATACCGTATTTCTTCTCTTTTAAAGATCTTTGTATCACCTGCCAGTAAATAACCCGATGGTATGCCTATTGCATAGACTATTACAGCAATAATGATGAATAGAATATTTAGTCCATATAAAAACAGCAAGGTCAAAAAAGTATATATGACCGGCAGCCTTACAAGAGATCTCCGAGAAAGTTTTCTGCCTCTATGAAGTGTATTTATCCTCCTGTAAACTATGAATCCAAGGATAACAAGGATAAAAACGAGATAATAAATCTGGCTTGCACCGCTGAAAGCATAACTTTGCATATGCTTCTATAGCCTGTCAAATATTAATTTTTAACGTTAAAGGTATTAATATTTGTTTTAAT
>JBBIPE010000017.1:0-17383 GCA_037443005.1 archaeon | reverse complement strand
TCAGTTTAACCTCTCAGATAACTGTCCCAAAGAACATAAATCTAACATTAAATGGTATATTGAATTCAAATTCAACTATATTATACGGTCAAAAGTCGGTTTTCAATGCCACCTTGCCAAATTTCTATCTGGCAGTATACATAAACGGAAAGAGAGCAACCAATTTTACATTGGGAAAGGCATATTATTCCAGTATACTGGCGGCAGGAAAGTATAATATAACGGCAGGGAGCAATGATTCCTCCATAAAGAACATAACATTAGAGCAGTCAATAAACAAATCAAAGCCGTCTGTCTACATTTTAATACCGCAGAACTTTACCTACAACGGCAATACAGAGAACGTTTTATTCGGTGTAAAGTCGATTAACAATCAGCTTACTTCCTTCCTTTACCTTAATAGTACGGTAGTAGCTAATACGGATACAAATGAAAGTTATCCTATAGGTCCGGATGCAGGCTATTACATTCTCACATATTACGTCCAAGGAAACAAGAATTATACCTCATTTATAAAAGCGATTCCTTTTGTCATCTATAAAACTATGCCTAAATTATATCTTAAAACGGATCCAAATTCATTTTATTCCCTTCAGACCACTGGTTTCGATATATTAGCCAACATATCAACCGTAAACAGCCAATTGGAAGCAGAACTTTATGTGAATAAATCGCTTATAACTACTTTTCCCACCTCTATCGCTTTTCATCTAAGCTCCTCAGGTATCTATAACATCAGTTTAATAACCAAGGGCAACCAGAACTATTATCCCTATTCAATTACCTTGTCGAGGTACATAAAACCTGTGAAATCCACACTTACTTTTAATATCACTGCAGTATCCTACAACAAATCGAAGTTTGTTGTACCGGTTAAATCCGTGATATCAAATACATCACTGTATGTTAAAGCAAGATTATTGCCTTCCTTCAATATCTCCTTTCCATTAATAAATCAATCACCGTTTAATTCATTGAGTTTGATCTCAACAGGAAGCAGGAATGTGTCCATAACAGCAAATAAAACAAATGACTCTCTCTGCTACGGCAATACCCTTGCAGGCTACATCTCTGCAGAGAATATCTCTGTAAACACAAGTCTCTCTTATCTGGGTGAATCCACAGTACATTTCAATTTAAATCCCAATCAGACAAATCTGAATCCCTATAGAATAGGTTTGTATTACTGCTCAAATGAGCTAAGATCCTGGGAAGAAGCCCCGACATTTATTTATGATCCAAATGGTATTTACAAGTATAGATCGGTGGTAGTTCTGCAGAATAATAACCTGTTTGCCATAGGTGAAGGATCAGTTGTAAATTCAAGCAACTTAACAGCAGAGTACTTCATTGCAAATGGTTTGCCTTATAATTACAAGTTCAATGTCACTTTCAACGGATTTACCCAGTCAGCGTTCTCGCAGGTTCCCTTAATATTCGAAACATATCCCGGAACATACAGTTTCAACGTTTATTCCCTTCAGAATTCCTCTTTTTCAAACAGAAAAGAATGCACTACTTATTATACTCCTTCTAACTTTAACGTTTCTAAATCATATGCTGTTGATGCAGGCATACCTATAACCATAGATTATTCAAATTCAACTGACTGCTATGCTGTTTCAGTAGAGAAGCCGAATAATGTGATTTATTACTATGTATATATCGCCGCGGTTGTTTTAATCACAGTAATTTTCATTCTGGTCTTTTCAATAAAGAGAAAACTAAAGAGCGATGTAAGTAAACTTGAGTTGAAAGACCACAGCAAAGGCCGTAAATCCAAGGTAAGTAAAAAGAGGAAAAGGAAAGTTATAAGATAATAATTTGATAATTCTTTGCCGTATAACTATCAAAATAGCCGGTAAGCGCAGTGAATCAAAAAACTACCTAGCTAGATTCAGTAAGACCTCAAAAGATATTGAGAATTGAAGAGCTGAGAATATACTTTGCATCATAACTTTTAGAGGAAGCCCGCACGCTTTGTGGTTGGGAGGACGTCACATTCTAAATCAAACAAGTAAACTTTATAAATAGTAATATTTTATATACTTCGTACTTAAAATTCAAAGAATTATCATATTAGGAGTATTTTTTCTGTTGCATTAGTAATGCTTTATCTATTATCTTCCGCAGGAGTTTTACATTCTAATAATGTGCAGGCAATAAAATTAAGTGTTTTCGGTGCGTTTTCCGCCAATAACCTGAATTCATTTTTATATGGCGACCGAATGCTCCAAATTCCAACAATCCAATTACACTTCCTAAACCGTTTCTTAATCTTTCAGTGCCTCAAGCTATCCCTCCCGAATTGCCGCCGGGTATTTTAGGGCTTGTCCACTCCGAGATGATGAGTCCCTTTAGAAAGATCAGGGATAATAAATCTAAGAGCATTTACAAGAAATCAATAGTAATCTGATGCCTAGATATCTTTTGTTAGGTGTATTAATCCTGTAAACTTTATGATTAGATATGGTTAAGGAAGAAATTGTGCTTGGAGGAGGCTGTTTTTGGTGTACTGAGGCGGTTTTCCAGCTTTTCAAAGGCATAGAAAGTGTTATGCCTGGGTACGCAGGAGGTAAACTTTTAAAACCAAATTACACATTGGTTTCTACAGGCTTAACAGGCTATGCAGAAGTTATAGATGTTATCTTTGATGATTCTATTATAAATTTAGGTCAGATTCTCACTATATTCTTTGCTTCTCATGATCCAACAAGTAGAAACAGGCAAGGCCATGATATAGGTACGCAGTACAGGTCCGTTATTTTTTATACAGCGGAAGAACAGAGAAAAGAAGCTGAGGATTTTATCAAAAGTATACAGAAAGACTATAGAAAACCTATAGTTACCGAAGTTAAAAAACTGGAAAAGTTCTATAAGGCGGAGGATTATCATATCAACTACTTCCGGAATAACCCGGAAAAAGGATACTGTCAATTGGTAATCTCTCCAAAAGTTGAAAAAGTCAAGGCAAACTTCAAAGATCTATTAAAATAATATAAAATACCGGTTATTTTTATTAAAAAAATAAAAATCTAATCCCTTTCTTGGGTTTTATTGGTATGTACTTAAAGTGCATTTATGTTATATCTGTAGCTGCCAAAACACACTGCTATGAAGTATCTTTTATTGATAAAGACCAGCCTTTTAAGTAGTTTAACTGTTTTCAGCCTTTATTACTGCATTCCTGGCGGTTAAAGAAAGACTTAAATATTCTAAAAAACAGTGAAAAATATGCAGCTTGGTATAAACGGAAAGAAGCTACGCGGGATATTTGCCGGTGGTTTGTCAGGCTGGATTCTTGATTCTTATGATTTAAGCGCGATGTTTCTTCTTGTTCCAGTTATAGCGACGCTATTCTTTCCATCAGGAGATTTAATACTTGCGATAATAGGGGCATTTGCTATCTACTTTATAAGTCTGATTTTCAGGCCGGTAGGTGGATTAATATTTGGAAGATTTGCAGACAGGCGCGGAAGAAAGCTCGCAATGGTCATTACTTTGGTAGGTTTAGGTATAGTAATATTCGCAACTGGTCTGCTTCCAACATATGCACAGGTAGGAATTGCCGCACCAATATTCCTTGCTCTGTTTAGAATGATAACAGGTGTGTTTGCAGGCGGTGAATACGGGAACAGTTCCTCCATAGTCACAGAGAGTCTCAAAACAAAATACAGGGGCAGAGTCGGTTCATTACTGCAGGCTGGTTATCCTATAGGATATGCACTTGCCGCAGTTGTTTATCTTAGTTTAAGAACAGCTTATGGAAGCTCTTTCATAAGCGCTGCTTACGGCGCAGGCTGGAGAATATTCTTCTTTATAGGTGTAATCCCTGTAATAGTGGGATTAATAATAAGGCTGAGGATGCCAGAATCGTATCTATGGTCTGATATAAACAAGAAAAAGAAACTGGATCCGCATCCTATAAGAACCGTTTTCAGCAATAAGCAGTACAGATTTTCATTCTTTGTTGGGGTTTTAGCCATGACAGGTATAGCATGGATTTACAGCCTTACACTCGGATTCTTCCCAACCACACTGCCGGAATTCTTCGGCATCGGTTTTCCTGACTTTCTGTATATAGTCATAGTTGCAATACTTACCTCAATTTTAGGATACTTCAGCTCCGGTTATATAAGCGATTTAATCGGAAGAAAGAAAGCATTGTACATATTCTCTGGTATGGCTATAATACTTGCATTCCCGGCAATGTATGGCATGTTCACTGGGGCTTATGGTATATTGATGGCTGGCTTTTTGGCCTCTCTTCTGGCCTTTGTGACAACAGGAGCATACGGTGTTATACCTGCTTATCTTGCTGAAAAATTCCCGACTAGAATAAGAAGTACCGGCGTAGGCATATCCTTCAATGGTGGTTTTATCGTGGGCTCATGGAGTTCAGTGATAATACTTGCCGCTATAGGAGCGGTGAATCCGCTGACGAATACGACTAATGTAAGCACACTTCATGCAGCTTTAGGTTCATTTTGGTGGATAACAGCAATAGGTATAATAGTGGGAGAGCTCTTTATACTTGCGTCAGCATTGCTTTCAAAGGAAACCTATAAAGAAGACCTTTCAAAGATCAAGTAATTCTTTTTGCAATTAGTAAACATAAAAAAAGTCTATATTAATTCTATTATTTAGAAATTTTAATTCAAGCCCCGCTAATTTCATTTAATCAAGTCTATCAAAAATGATAGATTTACACGCATAAAAATGTATACTAAATGTAAAATATTACAAAAGAATTTTAAATACTTGTATAACTAGTATAACTTATGAATATAAGCATAAAAAATGTGGATGAAACTGCCTTCAGAAAATTAAAAGCATACGCAGCTGAAGCAGGATTAAGTATAGGGGAAGCATGACAGAAGCTATCAAAGAATGGTCAGAAAACAGAATGAAAATTATACTAGGAATAGAAAAGATAATAGAAAAGGCCAGAAATGATAAGAATATCATAGCGGTCTTTTTGTTCGGCAGCTATGCACGAGGTGAAAAGTCTTACAGAGACGTGGACATAGCTCTTTTGCTGAAAAACGAAACAGCAGACTCGATGCAAAAGAAAGCGGAGTACAGTGTATCTGATATATTTGATATATCGATACTAAATGAATTGCCACTATTCATCTCCTCTAAAGTACTAGAAGAAGGAAAACTCCTTTATGTATCAGATCATTCTGCTTTGGAAGAGTTCTCAATGAAGATAGTAAAGGGCTGGGCTGATTTCAAACCGTGGTTCGAGGAGAGCATAGCTCTAGAATGAAATAGAAGAAAGAAAACAAAGAATAATGGAGAGGCTTACCCGGCTTGAAGAGTGTGTGTCTACACTGAGAAAGATAACCCCAAAGGATTTAGCTTTATACTCAGGATTACAGACAGAGTATAAGTGGGAAGTAGAAAAAGGGGTTGAGCTGATAAGCCAGATAGAACTGGATATTATTGTACAGCTTCGAAAATTGATGATCAAATCTGTAGTAGGAGAGGAATTCTCTCTTGTCTCCTCATTATCAAACGAACTTGGAAAGTCAGTTGTAGAAAGCGTAGAATTAAGACGCCAGCTGCGCAATTCTCTTATACATGAGTACTCCCTGAATTACGATGATGTATTCAAACAAGCAAGTAATCTGGAAGACGTAGAGAGGTTTGAGGAAGCTGTCAAGAAAATACTGTCAAAACAGATCTCATAGATAAAGCAGTGGAATAAAGATTAAATGACAGAAATAAAAATGATACGCAGATTAAATCAGAAATGGTTTTAATTATTAAAATATTATCTATTTTATGATTGATCCTTCATTTGTGCTTGCGCTTTCTCCTATACAGCTGATTTTATCAGTTATATCTGGTGTTATAGTCGGTTTTAGTCTTGGTTTGATAGGGGGAGGTGGATCTATACTTGCCGTCCCTTTGCTTCTGTATTTTGTCGGATTGGCATATGAAGCCAAAAATACAGCACAATACAGCTATATAGTGCATTTGGTTCTTGGCACAACGGCATTGGCAGTTGGGCTTAATGCTTATATAAATGCATACATGCATTTCAGAAGAGGCAATGTCCGAATAAGGCAAGGGGTTTTCTTCGCTGTCCCTGGAATCATAGGAGATGTTATAGGAGCTTATTTCAGCCATCTCATGAGCGGTGCTTTCATTCTTTTTCTATTCAGCTTTCTTATGATAGGCGTTGCCATAGAGATGTGGGTCTCAAAATGCAGAGCGGATGAAAAGAGTAAACTACCTAAAAAGACCGGGGTAAAAAACGGCATATCATCCTGGATTTCAGGTGTAAATCTTAAAAGGATCCTACCAGTAGGTTTTGCAGTTGGCTTTGCTTCCGGTTATTTTGGGATAGGAGGGGGTTTTCTTGTGGTTCCCGGCCTTCTTTTCAGCTCCTCATTAGACATATTAAGAGCAATAGGCACATCACTGATAGCTGTGGGCACATTTGGTATTACTGCAGCTTCAACATATGCGTTTTACGGAGATATTAACATACTTATAAGCATCTTGTATCTAGTAGGTGGTATAGTAGGGGGCTATGCAGGTGCATTGATAGCTTCAAGTATAGACAAAAAGACCTTGAAAAAGATCTTTGCGGTTATAATATTTTTAGTGGCTATCTATGTGATGTACCAGAACATAGGCGGTTTTTATTATCTGATCCATATCTGAATGCGGCATTCCTAACCAAAAGAGTATATTTTCTTATTATGTTAAGCTATTTCGAAAAGATAGAGATAGTCTGAGACATTCTTCATGTAGAATACAAAGACCTTGATTGTCAGGATTTATATTTACATCTTATGTTAAAGCCATAAAATATCCTCTTTCTATTTATCTAAATCCGGATTATAACTATTAATGGAAAAACTAAACATAAAGGATTTCTATACTGATTACAAATGGCTTATAATTGCAGGAGTAATCCTTTTTTTACCGGGCATGATTTTCTTTATACTGCATCCATACAAAGTTCCTGTATGTCCTGTAAATTTCCTCTGTGCAGGCCATTCTACTCTATTTGGAGCAGTTACATCGGTTTTCCTGTTCGATTCAGTGTCTAACATATTTGTTTTCGCCGGTTATCTCGTGGTTTTCTGGGCCGTTAATCTCATGCTTTCCCGGAATATACGGCAGAAGAGAGATAAATTTGCCGCGCTTTCTATGTTTGCAGCAGGCATCACAGCTAATATAATAGACATAATCATTGCGCCAGGAGTCATATCCTATGGTTCCTCAGGCGTCGTCTATGCATTTACCGGCATAGTCTTGGGATTCATAATCCTTAATCTATTTTTGTCTCCAATGCCGCTGAGTTTCAGTGTATTTACGAAAAGGAAAAAACACAAAGAAGAGTTTTTCTATTTTCTGTCTAATCTATGTTTACTGCTTATAATACTTTCTTTTATATTTCTTGATACTGGAAACTTCCTGTCTAAAGCACCGGGGATCAACGTTCCTGTACACGGTATTTCATTGCTGCTAGGGTTAATTGCTGTAGTAATATACGGCTATGCCAGCAAGTATGTATTCAAAAAATCTAGTTAAAAATCACATTTTCTTTAGAGAAGAAATAAAGCAGGCCTGAAAAAGTATATACTGTGTAAAATTCACTCAAAAAGTAGAGACTTTATCCCTATTTTCACATCCTCAAATATAACATTGAATTCTGGTACGTTAGAAACAAAGGCACTCATCTCTTTATCCCAATTTTTTCCTACGCTTTCTACTTTTGAAACCAAATAGCCATATTCAAACTTTTCATTATGCTTTAAGTATTCGGAAAGTATCTGTTTTATTTTTCTCTTTTCTAAATCAGGTGCTTTTTTCCTTAAAATTATCCATATATCATATATATCTCTCACAGGCAATTTTCTTCTTTCAATGATGGCTTTGATTTTGTTCATGAACAATTCTTCTATCTGTTCTGTAGTGATAGAATAAGGAGGTATATCCAGGTATATAGGCGTGCGTATCATGTTTACCGGTGGCAGGACTGCTTTTTCGTACGTATCTATATCTATTGATACTCCCTGTCTACTAGAAGGGTGTTTGGATAGGATATAAAGCGGGCCTTCAATAATCATCTTATAATCTATCATATCCTTATACTGTTCACTGTTTTTTATTATACTAGTTTCATACATCGAATTCATTGACTTTATTGCAAGTTCCATCTTTTTAGAGATTTCTTCTTTGTATTCTGGATCATTTATTACAAAATCAAGGTCTTCTGAAAATCTACCCGAACCATATATCTTAGCCAATGCTGTTCCTCCTCTAAAGATCAGTCTTTCTCCGGATACACGTGAATAAATCTCTCTAAGAAGTATCTCCTGCAGATAGTCCTTCTCAGCTTGTTCCGGCCTTGGAAAATTAAGCATCCTTGCATAATCTCTCATGTCATCTAGCGAGTACATTATTTGTCAGCCCCCATTTCTGTTATCATATCCTTGGCCTTCTTTACGGTAGTTTTAGAACACATTTTCCCGGCAAATTCTAAAATTCTTTCTCTGTCAATCAAATTTTTTCTTAATCCTTCTGTTAATGATTCATAGATATACGCGTCAGGCACCTCATTCAGATAGATTGCATCTATCACTGCCTTTTCTGGTTGCGCAAGTGTTATCATAGTATTTTTCATGCGTTCGAAGCCAAAAAACCTCTTTCTGTCTATAGTTATAAATCTTATTGTCAAATTATCAAATACGATTTTTCTGTGCCTCTTAGTGGTTATAACGTCAATTCTTAGTATCTGTTGGGTTGTTAGACCATAAAGACTAAAAGCTGCTAATAAACTTATGTATGATGGAAATACAATATTAGATGCAATTTCATACCTATTCGCATCGGGGAAACAGAATTTACCACGCTCTATCCTCTTAATCTTCTGCAGTTTTATCATTCTTGATACGAAAAGTGAGCAGTACTTCATGCTCTTGCCAGTTAACCTTTCCACGTCCTTCAACGTAAATACAATCATATGAGCTTTTGTTATATTATAGCGAAGCTCTTCGATTCTCATACTAGAATATACTCTTTTATGTATATAAATCTATCATTTTTGATAGACTTAATAACATAAAATTAGAGAAAAATGAAAAATTCGATGTAAATCCTTTCATAAACAATGATATTTTCTCCTCTGATAATCAGTTTTAGATCTATTTTCGTGATTTTTATTAACCGAAATAAATTCTTTGAATAGTTTGGCTTGTACTATTGTATCATTTGAAGAGTTTAGTTCATCTATTCAACAGCTTAGATATCTCCAATTTTACATTTGGAAGTTCTTTCTTTATGATCCCCCATACTATCTCAAGGTCTATGGAGAAATATTTATGAGCCATTACGTCTCTCACTGCTGCCAGGTCTTTCCAGTTAATTTCAGTGTGTAAATTTTTGAAGTCATCTGAGAGATTTTTAGCGGCTTCTCCTATAATTATAAGCCTATAGACTATTGCGTCTCTTTTGGTCTTATTACTTAAAGCCTCCTCTTTCGTTAAGTTGTCCGTATCCTCTTCTATAAGCAGGATAGCCTCCAGAATGTGCCTTAAAAATTCATTATCATCCTTCTTCATATTACCCTGACGCTTTCCTTTAAAACTTGCTCCTTAATGTGGCTATCAAGCGATTCGTAAGTCACCAAATCAACATCTCTGTGAAGCGCTTCCTTGAGCTCGGTTATCAGCGGCAGTACTAATACTGCATTTTCGGGCCTCTCTATCAATATATCAACATCGCTCTTTTCATTAGAATCTCTCCTGGCAACAGATCCGAATATGGCAGCATGCCTTATCCCGTATTTTTCAAGTACTGGTACTATTATCGCAGTTGTATTACTCAAAGTAGGGGCCTTTCCTGCATCATTTTGGGATTCCTGCGGTTTTTCACCTAATTTAGTCTGCAGCAGCGACAAGATAACCTCCTCATATGACTGGCGCCTGTGTACTTTCAAGCTTTCAAGCTTAGTCTTCGCCTCATTGCTTATTTTTATTGTTGTAATCATAGTATACTTAGGTATACCAAGGTATAAATACTTTAAATTTTCATAGTAATTAGTTTTTTGTATAAGTAATAAATAAAATGCAATCTGACAAATATCCCTTTTTTGAGCGCTTTTCTACATTCCTGTGCTTACTCTGTGCTGTATAAGCGTAATTAAAGAATAAAAGAATCAAGCTAATGTTTATAATCTCTTCTTTTTATTGCCGGTTTCATCAACAATCCTTTTGCATAACTCAACAGCTTCTTTGGTTGGCTGTAAGTACTTCATAGCTAGACTTTTTAGATCGTCTTCATCTATATTGTAATTGAATGTATAGCCGCTCATCTGTCTTGTTCGCAGTAGCTCTGGCAGTAACTCTTTTATCAGTCTCTTCACGTCGTCCTTGTATTTTTCCGGAAATTTTGCGGATTTTATTACAATATTCTCCATTACTCCTGTGATGTTGTGGACTTTCGGAGGTTCTACTTCCACTGACAGGGCAACGGCCTTAAGCGCTATCTCGACGGCCATTTCTTCGCTGTATAGAACTGTGTTATATACTCCTTTTTCAGCCATCGTTTCCGCTGTTATTATCCAGTTTTGAGCGTCTCTTATTGCATCTTCTGAGATATTTACTCCCATGTTATAACCTGACCAAAACGCGTGTTTATCCTCTTATATTTTATTCTTCTAAGGCGTAAGAAAAAATCAGAAACAGCATTTTCCCTTTCGAATAGGACTACACTATCTTCTAATATGCTAAAGTATAAAGGATTCAATTTATCCAGGTCACCTGCCGCTACTATGAGTGGATTTATGTACAAGGACAAGCCCTTTGCTATGATTCTCTCATGAAGCTTTTCCAGCTTCTTAACTTGTTCATTTACGTACTCCAGACATTCGATGATGTTGGATTTGGTTATTATCATTATATCTATATCGCTGAACTTATTGAAATCGCCGCGTGCAACGGATCCGAATAAAACAATACCTAATGTATCTGGGTTGCCTGACATTGCATCTTTAAATGCAAGGATGTAGTCTTTTATTTCTTTGTCTAATTTTAGCAGAGACAATTGTCTGCCGATAAATTTCTCCACTACCTCCGTGAATGATGATCTTTTACCGGTCTCCTTCTCCATAAGCTCCTTCGCTTCCTTCAACTCATTATACGCTCTTTCTGTTAAAAGCGTCTGCTTGAATTTCCCCATAATTATATGTATGTTGCCTACATATATAAACTTTTGTCAATCTTGCTGATATTATTGTATGATCCCTAGACTTTAAGTAAATCCTAAAAGTATAAATATTATACATACAATAATTATACATATGACAGAATGGAAACAGACCCTTCTGAGCCAGGATTCTTATGAAGAGCTAAAGAGAATAAGCGGTTTATATTCTGAAAAGTTCGGTGTCAGAAGAAGTTACGGCGAGATAATAAGTGAACTAGCAAGAGAAAAAACAGCCTTGGAGAGCCTGCCGGGGAATGTCAGAAATTATATCTATGAATATCTGCGCGAGCTTGTCAAGGATGATAATGTCTTGGGGGTAAGGCTGTTTGGATCGGTAGCCAAAGGCACATATGGGAAGTACAGCGACATTGACCTGTTTATAGTGGTCAAGTCGGACCTTGT
This sequence comes from archaeon, assembly GCA_037443005.1. GTDB lineage: Archaea > Nanobdellota > Nanobdellia > Parvarchaeales > Parvarchaeaceae > Parvarchaeum. The sequence goes on along the minus strand of JBBIPE010000017.1, from coordinate 5,749 downwards.
ATCTTTTATGCGGAAGACTGATGAGATCGACAAGAAATTAGAGGGCATACAGAAAGAGATATTCAAGACCGGATACGGATTCTATGTCAGCCCGCTGATTGTCAGTGTTAAATCACTCGAATCGTTCAAGCCGATATATCTGGAGATAGCCCTTTATGGTGTGACTCTTTTTGATGTAGAAGATACAATAGACAGATTTATAACAAGGATAAGGAGAGACATAAAATACCACAGATATGAGAATGGCGGAGGAGAGATAGAATGGAGAAAGAATTAGCGCTGGCGGCATTGGAAGACTCGAAACGGTGGTTTGAAACTGCTGTCGCGAGCGGGAAAAACGGCCACTATAACATAGGGCTTTATTCACTTGAGATGGCCGTGGAGATAGCCCTAAAAGCGGTACTAATAAACCTAAATATCAATTATCCGAAGGTTCATGATATAATGCCGACCTTCACGAATGCCGTTGCGAAGAATAAAGGCAAGCTGCCCGCAAGGTTCATTGAAAGCGAGAGCAAAATCATGGAAACTTTCCGGGAGCTGCTGAAGAGAAGGGGCGCGGCAGGCTATACTTTCAGTTCTGAAATAAAGATAGCGGATCTTGAGGGTGACTTCAAGAGATACTCTCCCGCAACTAAAGATGTTATAGAGCTATGTGAGGAAGCAGTTAGATACAAAGAACTTTGATGCCAGATTATAAGATTAAAGTGTAGCATCTTTGTGTATGTAAGCCTATCATTTTTGATAGACTTAATTATATGAAATTGGAGAAAATAATAAAATTTAACGCATTTTTTAGACAGCGATGAGCGGATACATTATTTAAGAAACATTCTAGACAGGATGATTAAGCGTTGATCCTCATCTGACAGGATGTTGGCACGAGGGTTGTTTATACCTTTAACAATATCATACGGTGGAAGGTACCCCGGTCGGCGTAATCTCTTGTCATATAAAAGTATATATACATAAAATTATATGTAGATAACATGAAATATAAAACAGTTTTATTGAATGAATTGGCATATGATAAATTTGACAGAATAAGGAGGGCACTGTCTTTGCAGGAAGGTAAAAATCTCAGTTTCAGCGCAGCAATCATGCGCATAGCGGATGAGAATCTACGTTTCACAGGCATCGCACCTGAGCTTGTGGAATATATAACTGCATTTGCAGAGGAATTGAAGAATATGGCTTTTATAAGCGGCTCCATGCTTTTTGGTTCGGTGGCGAAACTTACGTATCAAAAATACAGCGATATAGATATTCTGATAGTCACTGACTCTTCATTCATTGAAACATCTGAAATGGTGAACAGAGTGATAAAAAGTTTGGATCCAAAGGCGCAAGAACTGGCCGAAAAGGGACTCCCTTATTTTATTAGCCCAGTGATTCTGACAAAGAAAGATTTGGAGAATTTGCGTCCGATATACTTCGACTTTGCAGACAATGGAATACCGCTTTTTGATAAGGATGGAACTCTACACAATTTTATAAATAAGACAAAGAATCTTGGACACTGGCGTGAGAATTTCGAAGGGAAAGAGGTACTGAGATGGAAAATGAATACAACATGAGCGCAGCCGAGGAATGGTTAAAGACGGCGGAGTTAAGCACCAAAAACGGGATCCCGCAGACTGCTCTGTACGCCATGGAGATGGCACTGGAAATTGCGATGAAATCGGTACTTGAGAGGATCGGCGTCGATGTTCCAAAAACGCATTATATAGGTAATATCTTTCTCAAGGAAGTGCGTTCGCAGGTGGTGCCTGCGGAGCTGAAAAAAGAGTCGTCCGACCTCGTGGACACTTTTTCAGAGCTGCTTAGACTAAGGCCATTGAGTGGCTATGGTCTGAAAAGCTTGTCAAAGGAGGAGGCTGCTGGCCTCGCTGAGAAATACCTACCGAAAGTCGGGCATTATGTGGAATTATGCAGAGAATACACTTAGATTCATACAAAATTATTATTATAAAAGTTGGAAGCACGCCCTGGTTTTATAGATCAGGTATATACCTTTTCATATAGTTATATTTACACTTTTGTGTAAACTAGCTAATCAGTTTGTAGAATTAAGGGGTCTTCTTTTTATTGTTCGACTCTATGCTGAACGAGCCGTTGTCCTGGAGGTATGTTATTGATTTGTATCTGTCTGCTGCTTTGAATCTTGGGAATCCTGCCTTTGTTTTCTTTCCTGCTTTCTTCTCTTCTGCTCTGCGGAAGAAGTTCTGGTATGCTTTCATTACCCGTATTCTATTTCACATCTTGTCTGTGAATAAAGCTTTAGAAAATCCTTGTTCTCTTCTATTATTGCTTTCCTGAATAAATTGAACTTTGACATGAGATTTTACCGTTTCCGTTCTTATATAACTGAATTGATTTCTCAAGTAGTTTGTTGTATAGTCTTTGTGCAAGAATAAGCATGTTATTTATTTCGGACTGCCTCTTTATGTCAGGATAGACCCTGAATTTATAGGATTTTATTGTTTCCATGTTTTGTTTTATCATTTCATTGTTATATAGTTTTTCTCAGATCCGCTTTCATTCCCACTCTAAAGAATGTGGGATTTCCCGCTCACATTGTTAACATATTAGAAAACTGGGAATGCAGTTAGAGTTATAACTAAAATTTATATGGGTCACTCTTCAAAGTTATACCAGATAAGGCTCATGGAGATTCTCAAAGAAGGCTTGGTGGGAATGACAGCCTTCTGGAGTCTTTTATAGAATGGTAGAAATTTAAATTGTCTATGAAAAGCGCTGTATTTTTCATAACTAATAAAAGCCAGGGAAAAGTACAAAGACAAGTTATGGATGGAGGCCACAACAGATGAAATAATCAGAAACAGTTATAACATGACTTTCAAAACACACTTTGTAAATAAAACAGTGGCACGAAATCATCAACTCTTTTTGTACTTCGCTGGGGACTCCAGTGCGACTCTTTTTATCCTATACCAAGCCAGGAAAGAAAAATTAAACCAAGAACAACAGCATTCGGTCGGAAGAGCATGCTGTTTTTACCGTATAATTTGATTGTTTTCCTTCTTTTATCCTTTGCCGATCTATTTTGAAGCTATTGATTTTATCCTTGTTTTTAGAGCTGGAAGATCACTTTCGGCGATTTTCCAAACAAGCTTATAATCCACATCGAAATATTTGTGGATTACAATGTTGCGCAAGCCTATAAAATCTTTTATTGTTTTATCATTTGAAAACTCTGGGAAATGCAGCACCATCTGCCTAAGAGCTTCTCCTATCTTTTCTAAGTTGAATACAACGATATCTTCCTGATTTTTAGATGCCAAAAATTGCGCTTCTGAGCCGAGGTTATTTTCTATCTGCTGTATAAAACCTAGGATATCTGAGATGTATAGTTTTATATCTCTCATAATGCCTTTATCCCTTCCCTATCGACATCCTTTCTTATAAGTGGATTAATATAAGTCCATGAAACGAGATCGACCTTTATCCCAAGCTCTTCTTCTAACTCCTTCCATAGGCGCATATAATCAAGGCCGTCCATCTTATCATAATCGAATTCTACCAATAGATCTAAATCGCTGTCTTTGCGCTGCTCTCCCCTTGCGAAGGAACCAAAAATAACCGCTCTTTTAACGTAGTACTTTAAAAGTATTGGTCTGATTATCTCCTTTATCTTTTTTATGTCATTATTCCCTCCGATATTTTGTGTCCAAGCAGGATTTTTTAGGTTAGCTCTGCATACCGGGCAAACTACATATTTTCTTCTAACATTATTTCTGGGAGCATATGCCCACTCATATCCGCAAGATTCACATCTCATATTATTATAATACTTATACTCATTTAAATACTTTTAAATACAACCTCATAATTGCTAATTGATTTGCTATGTTTACACACCTACCAAAAATATAAATAAATGTTATTATTGTGGGTATAGAAATTTTTGCGATGATGTAATATAAAGAAAGTATTCTTTATCTTGCTATAGGGATAATTAAATTGGTGATTGCGTACGAGTTAGATTCATACAAAACTATTATTATAAAAGTTGGAAGCACGCCCTGGTTTTATAATCAAACCACTATTTTATAGCATCCATTATATCGGATTTTATGTCACTATATACTGGAACGTCTGCGATTAGGTTTGCCATCTCGGATTTCCATGATTTTTCATCGATTGAATCAAGCTTATCTCTAAATTCACCGAAAGAAAATCTTTTGTTGTAATAATCCAGCTTTTTATCAGCTATAGAGCTGTCGAATTCAATCTTTTCCCTTTTGAGAATGAATGCAAGGTCGTAAAGGTCCCTTGCCTTTACATATTTTCTGGTAATAACGGCCCTTATCTTTTCATAGAATATCTCCTTTATGTCCATTACGTGCAGGAAAAAAGTACCTATATCAGGATACACCGGCATCATCTGCTTTTTCAGCGGCGTAAAAATAATGTGTTCCCTCAAGCTGATATCCAGTTCCAGAGCCTGTGTTACCTTCGTTCTTTCGTACAGCGGCCCAGCGATTTTGAACTCAAAATCCAAAGAAGTTTTCGTGCCCCTTCTTTTTTGTCTTGTAATGCCGTATATTGCTTCAATTGATCTTATAGTATTCTCTACTTTCGATATTATCCCTTTTATATCATATTTGCCGTCGTACGTGAAATCTAGGTCCTCGGAGAATCTGTCTAAACCGTAGAACAATTTCATAGCGGTTCCTCCTTTGAAAACCATTCCTTCCGAAAATCTTGCGTATATCTCGTAAAGGGTCAATATCTGCAAGTAATTTTTCTCTAGCTGCCTTTCGTCCATAAAATGGGGCAGGTTAACCAGTAAATCTTCTTCAGTAATCATATCACAAGCCTCCATCTTGTGTTTTTAGCGCCTCTCATAGACAAGATAACATAATGTTTTGATATATGGTTTAGTAGGTCTTGGCATGCTATATTGTGGTTCTCAAGGACGAAGCCCAGTTTGTTTATAAGTGTCTTAGATCCCATTTTCAATGCAAATTCCTTTATTTTTTTAATGTCTATCAAATTTTCATCCAGCGCTTTACCTACAGCTTCGTCAATGGCAGAAAATTCTGGATTCATAAAGTAAAGAGCATCGACTATGGCCTTTTCCGGATATGCTATGAATATATTATTCCGCTCTTTTCTGTATCCGAAGAACCTTGTTTTCATGGTTTTTGTGAATTTTATTTTCATATTTCTAACTATTACCGGCTTGTGTGCCTTTAGTGCTATAACATTAATTAAGACAGGCTCCTGTGTAGTAAGATCGTAATAACGGAATGCGGACATTAAACTTAAGTAAGAAGGGTATACTATATTTGATGCTATCTGCAAAATATCTGTTCCTTCTATGAAGTATTTACCGCGCTCTATCCTGATTATCTTTCTGTTTGTCGGCAGCAAACGTGACATATAAGCTTCTTTCTTGCCGCTCAGCATCGCAACTTCCTCTATAGTGAATACTGACTTTCCACTCTTTACTAGCCGGTCTATTAAATCCTGGGTCTTCATGTAACTCATACCTATGTATACCTTTTCATATATTTATATTTACACTTTTGTGTAAATATAGCAAATCGGTTTGCAATTTAGGCTTCTTACGGTTTATAACCAGCGATTTCGGACATCTATGAAGTAAAGCTTAGTAAATCTGGGAGTATTACTTATGAAAGATGCAGCACGCTTCATAAACAATTCGAACTTCTCCTATCCCTATAAAAGACTCCAAAAGGCTGGCGTTCCTATCAACTCA
>JBBIPE010000016.1:0-17713 GCA_037443005.1 archaeon | reverse complement strand
CCTCTGACGGAAAGGAAGGCTAACCTTCTGAAAGAGGCTTTCGGGGTGAGAGAATAAAATGGCAAACTACTATCTTGACATAGAGACAACGGGCATAGATCCGAGGGAGAGCAGGATCATAACCATACAGTTCCAGCAGCTTGACCGGATGGCAAGACCTGTTGGAAAGCTGGTCATACTCAAGGAATGGGAGTACAGCGAGAGGGAAATCATAGAGGAGTTCATACGCCGGAGCGGGATGCTCAAAGGCCTGTGGAACTTCGTGCCCTTCGGCTACAATCTCAGATTTGAGCACAGCTTCCTGCAGTACAAGAGCATATACTACGGCTTTCCGATGATAGACATACTGAACAGCCCGCACATAGACCTGTTCTTCACCGGCGTCATAATGAACGGCGGAATGTTCAAAGGAGCAGCGCTTGACAAGATAACCGGCAAGCCTAGGAACGGCAGCATAATCCCGGAGTGGTATAACAGCAGGGAGTACGGTAAAATCATAGACTACATTGAAACTGAAACAAGGGAGTACCTGAAGTTCGCAAACTGGCTTTACAGGAAGCTGCCTGAAACTTTAAAGGAGTTTAAGGTAGAAATAGAGAAGTGATTGAGGTATACTATTAACTAACCAGTTTGAAAAAGGTTAAGGCATAAAACCAAAAGAATATAATATGTAAGAAAAAAGGGTTGAAAATGAGAGTTCGAACAGTTAGAAAAGAAGGAGAAAGAAGGTTTTTGAAGTTGGTCGGCTTTGCTAACAAAGTAACTTAATCAGCAGACTTTATGGAGCAGAAATAAGATTTTATTAGCAGAAAGGATTATATTAGCAAAGCCTGGTACATAGCTTATGAACAAAAAAGCACAATCGGGCTTTGTAGGAGAAATACTCCTTTTTATGACAGCAGTTATCATAGAAGTGGTTGTAACTATAGTTTTGCAAGGTATAAATGTATCAGGGTCTTATTCAGATTTAATAAATTTGCTGTACCATTATGTTATACCTATTATTTTTGTATTAGGTGATATCATAGCATTTTATGGAATAGTGAAATAACCGATCCACAAGAAACCATTTAAACGGTTAAATATTAATTAGGATATTAATAAGATATGGCAGAAGAACCACAAATCGATTTAAACGATGCAGATGAGATTGTCATTTTAATGACCGAGAAGTCTAAATTAGAAATTTTAAAGAAAATCGGTTACGATATAGATGAAGAAGGTTACATAATCGATAGTGATTCTAAGAAATACATTCTAAAAGATAATGAACCAATCAAATATACTGAACCAGGTTTAGCAGTATCAAATGGAGGGTCCCACGTTTTTACTAGAAATGCCGCTGACTATGCTAAATTCTTAGCTCAAAAAAATAAACTGAAATTTGTAGCAAGTGAGTAATGGTGTCGTTGTCTTTTCTAGAAAAATTTTTAGCAGTTAAAGATAAAGTAATTCATTATCTAAAAAAAGAGGAGGCAATCGAATTAATCAATAATATAGGGGCGGCTACAGTCCAATATCCTGACTTAAAAGATTTTGGTATAGTGACAATCACTGAGAAAGGCATTAGCGTTTTTGGATTAGCAAAATATACTTCCTTAAATGTTACTTTATCTAAATTAAAAAGCGACAAAGACGAAGAGAGAGTTCCCGAAAAGACAATCAGAGTGGAATCATTAGAAGAAGCAAAATCTTATGACGAAGTTGAAGAGGAATCGACTCATATCAGTGTAGAAAAAGATTTGGTTGGAGTTATTAACAGTTTAAACCCAGACTTTAAAGCATTAATACTAATTGCAAAAAAGATTGAAGCACTTTATAGTAATAAACCTATAGATGAAGCACTTGTGTTTAAATGGAAAAAATATGTAGCTAACGCTTTTAAAAATCTAGATGGCATTAAATTTTTAGACATGTATTCATATGGATACATAACTGGCTTCTTAAAAGAGTACAAAGAGTTGGCGCCAGAAATATTAAATCAAAAACTTATTGAATTATTAACTCTGCCAATTTTCTTTATCAATAGAGGGATGCACATAACTGATTTAGAAATTATCTCGATGGGTATTCTTAGTGAACTTTATAAACAAACAAAATATATTGCAGTACACAGCTTAGGCAGTGCAACAGAATCTGTTAAACAATTGTTCACAGATGAAAAAAGATTTGGTCCAAATAGCGTATATAAACGCCCAGTAATAGATAATATTGATAAAATTTCGAATTTGCCAGAATATAGTATTATTTGGTATACTATTGAGGGTAAACAAATTTATAATTATGTCTCATAAAAAATCTTTAAATATCATTTAATATGTTTTGAATATCCTTTAGCTGTAATTTCTTCGTTTTTCTGCCTGTTTTTGTCTGTAAATTGGTTGGTATCACTGGTATGGTGAGTCAAATGTCCATCTACTGGGGTACCGAAATATTTAAATATGATTAATAAGTCTAAAAGTTATGTCACAGGTTTCTGACGTTAAGAAATATGCAAGTGGGGACATAAGATCAATAAAGACCAATTTAACAGCTAGACTTGACAGAATACCTTGGAATTCATGGCACAGCTATATTTTTGCCATATTATTTGCAGGTGTAATACTTGAGGGATTTTCAATTTCATTGGGCGGTGCAACACTTGGTGCACTTGAGAAACAATTTAACCTTACTACATTTCAAGCAGTTATCCTTACACCTCTTTATCTGGTTGGTGCATTAATTGGTTCGTTCTTAATGGGCACAATGGCTGATTATATTGGTAGAAGAAAAGTATTCATTCTAACGGTTTCAATTGTCATTGTAGGAAGTATAATAGTCGCTTTATCTTTTAACTATGGTTCATTAGTAGCAGGTAGAATAATAACTGCTATAGGTGCTGAAGGTGAAGTTGCGGTTGCTAATACTGCTCTTGCCGAGTTTGTTCCTCCAAAGAAAAGAGGTTTGGCAGTGGCTTCTGGAAATGCAACAGCATTTGACGTGGGAACCGTTGCAGCCTCGCTTGTGGCCTTCTTTGCAATTGCTCTTTTACCATCAACAATAGGGTGGAGAATTGCATTTGCTTCTGCAGTAGTCCTAGCAGTGGTTGTTTTCGTAGCAAGATTAAAATTACCGGAATCAATAAGATTCTTAATAAGAAAGAACAGGCTTAAGGAAGCAGAAGCATTGGTTAAAAAGGTAGAAAAGAATTATGAGCTGAAGACCCATAAAAAGCTTCCTGCTGTAAGCGCTGAGCAGCTTAATTTCACTTCACAGAAACTTTCAGCTAAATATGGCCTTTTATTCAGAAAATATCCAAAAAGAATGAGTTTGGCAATAATCCTTAATTTAAGTGAGGTTTGGCCTTATTATGCCGCTTTTTCCGTAATACCCGTGATTTTAATTAAGTTCTTTAAATTTAGTTCCACATCAGAAGCGTTGTCTCTTATTTATATTACTATGGCAGGAGTTTTAGGTATATTTGTAATGTCACTTGCCTTGGATAGAATAGGAAGAAGAAAAACGATAACTGCATCTTATGGTATAGCTGCATTCCTTTTCCTTTTCATAGGTCTTATAGTGGCCCATATATCATTAACAGTATTTATAGTACTTCTGGTTATACTTTATTTCTGGGTGTATGCAGCAGCAGGAGTATTATATCCACAGATATCTGAGATGTTTCCTACAGAAGTCAGAAGCACAGCAGTGGGAACTGCAATAGGGGTTGGAAGACTAGGTGGTATAATAGGACCTATTGTGCTTGGTATTATACTCGCAGCAGGAGATACTCTTACAGCGGTAACGATTGCATTTGTTATAACTGCAGCAATAATGTTTGTAGGTGCAATAGCTGAGGTTCTGCTTGGCCCTGAGTTAAATGGACAGTCTCTTGAAAAAGCCTCTGCCGAAGTTAAAGGATCTAAATTATAGAGAGAATAAACAAGCTATCTTATCGTATCTTTTTATTGGGTAAGTTTTTATCCTTAAAATTTTATTTAATTATATGAAATATAACCCTGGAAAATGCAATATCGGGCCAAAGGAAATAAAGAAGAGATATACTTTTGGCATAGTAGGGTTTATTGCATCGGCGGCTCTCTTTATTATTCTTTATAGACTGAATGCAGGTTATCTTTTCTATTTATTTGAGATAATCCCCATTCTAATTGGTTTTATAGGGATTTATCAAGGTTATTTCAGATTTTGTGTGGCGAATGCTTACAGAGGGATTTACGATTTATCTGATGTTGGCGGCGGGAAAGGTGTAATAAGAGATGATATCTCTCATAGAGAAGACTTAAAGCATGCAAGAATAATAATCTATTATGCTGTCTTATCTTCTATATTACTTGGAATAATAGTAACAATATTGGTTATGGTGCTAAAATGATATATAAGGAAGCTTTAGAAGCTATATTTGGATTGCTGAGTATCCTAGGAATATTTGCAATATATTACTCTATCATAGTTTTAAAGGCCCTTCTAAAACACAAGGTAGATAGGGCGCCTTTGACTAGTTATTTTTTAAGTCCTCAGATGGCAAAGATACCCTATTTTATATATGCAGGGATATTCGCATTTTTAACCGGGATTATGTCATTGCTGGATTATCTTGACAAGGGATTTATGCCTGTGAACTTTATTCAGTATATTACTTTCTTTTTAGGTTTCGTTTTTGCTATACTGACTGCAGTATTTATAATACTTGACCTCAGGTTCTGGTATTCTAGGTTCAAGAGGTTTGCATGATAATAAATTTGATACTGGCTGTAGTTGGAATAATCTCAGGCATTATAATACTAATATCAACCGTAGGCTTTGTTTATTTTATGATTACTGCTTCTAAATACAGTTCAAGGAAAGAAGCGAATAAATTTTTTGGAAGTTATATGCTTAATAACTCTTTACGGTATATGCTTGCCTTCGTTTTCCTAATGATAGCTGCGATGTCACTAGCAATCGGGTTCATTACTTCTTTTATTACGGCTTTCTTTTTAAATCCGCTTTCTGTGTGGGAAGTTGCTGGTATTATATCTATAGCAAATCTTGCCGCATTTTTCGTAACATTTACAAGTATAGACCATCCGAAGCAGTTTCTAAACTATATAAGATTCCTCAAAAAGAAAGCTTAGTTTTACGGGTTGTCTTCGTTTTTGAACCGTTTATTCCTGAAGCCGTGGAAGTTTTTGTTTCTCCCATGCTGAAATCTATTATTGGAATGCCTATTTTCATCGTTATTTCTTCTGCCATTAAAACCGCCTCTCCTCATAGCAACATCATTATAATCTCTTGTTTGGATCATTAAATCACCTGCTTTTTCTCTATAAGAAGACAAATCGAATTCAAGAAGGTTCATTTTTATGTGCGCATAAGACTCTATATCATAGACAAGATATCTCTCTGAAGGCGTAAAAATTGTAAAGGCCCTGCCGCTCTTGCCCATCCTTGCGGATCTTCCCACCCTGTGCACATATGCCTTTGGTTCCTCATCTGCATCGAAGTTTATTATGTCTGAAACGTCATCTATATCAAGTCCTCTTGCAGCTACATTAGTGGCTATAAGCATCTCTGTTCCGTTCTTGAAAAGGCTTAAGGAGTGCTCTCTTCTACTTTGGCTTAGCCCTCCGTGCATCAAGACCGCAGATATGCCCACTTTTCTCATCATGGCGTGTATTCTTTCCGCATTTATCTGAGTTTTGCAGAAAATTATGGATTTCTTCGGCTTTTTTGAATCAATGTAGGCAAGAAGTACAAGGAACTTCTCAGAGTATCTTGCAATGGAGTAGAAATGCGTTATAGTTTCCACTGCTACTTCTCCGGGATTCACGCTTATATTTTCCGCGTTTTTGGTGTATTCAATCGTGATATGCCTTATCTCCTTTGGAATTGTTGCAGAAAAGAACATAGTCTGCCTGTCCTTTGGAAGTCTTGACAAGATGTATTTTACATCATCAATGAAACCCATATCAAGCATTATATCAAATTCATCCAAAACAAGGAATTTTATGGAATCTGTGGGGAGTTCACCCCTTTTCATTAAATCTATTACCCTGCCAGGCGTGCCTACTATTATATTTGTACCTGCCCTTATAGTATTTATCTGAAAAGTTATGGATGCACCCCCATAAACAGTCACAGTCCTTATGCCGAGTCCGCTTCCTATTTGCTTTGTCACTTCCGTTACCTGAAGGGCCAATTCCCTCGTAGGAACGATGATTATAGCAGAAGGATTGTGTTTCTTCTCCAGATTATTTATTATAGGTATAAGAAAAGCGGCAGTCTTACCGCTGCCAGTTTTGGACTGTACTATTATATCTTTCCCCTCCAGTGCAGGTGGAATTGCCATTTTCTGGACTTCGGTCGGTTCTTTGAAACCCATTGAAGTCAATGACTTTATAATCTCCTTCTTAATATTCATTAAATCAAACATAATTTTAATACGCTCTTATATATCAACATTATTGTATAAACAGCACAGTATAAATGTTTTGTGTTTATTTGTTTTATTATAATTATGCTAATCTATGGAAAAAAATTCAAGGAATACAGAAGAGAAAATCAAAGATTGGTGGGACATATCTTCAGATTACTATCAGAAAGAAATCATTGGAGATAAAATGGAGGATGTAAATTACGGGCCATTCGGGTCAAATGAAAGAAAGCTAAGATTACTAGGAAATGTGAAAAGTAAGAGGATACTAGATCTAGGCTGCGGTGGAGGCCAGACATCTATAGCCCTTGCAAAAAAAGGCGCAGTATGCACCGGTATAGACATCTCAGAAAAACAATTGGAAAAGGCAGCGAGAAACGCGGAAAAGGCCAATGTAAATGTAAAATTTCTAAGACTCCCGTTTTCATCTATCGGCAGAATCCGCGGAAGGAGATTCGATATAGTCATTTCAGTAATGTCTCTGCAGTACTGCAGTGATTTAAAGAGCCTTTTTAAGCACGTCAATAAACTTTTAGAAGATAATGGAATTTTTGTATTTAGCATAGAGCACCCGTTTTACCTTTTAATTGATCCAGATACAATGAAATTGACGGAGAGCTACTTTTCCGAGGGGATTAGAAAAGACTTTTCAGATGAAGAAAAAGTACCGTACATTTATTTTTATAATAAAATTTCAACGATAGTAAATCTTCTTATATCCAGCGGTTTTTCGATTGAAAATATAGAAGAGCCTATGGACAAGCCGGATAGGATATGGGGAAGCGGGTACAGAGCAGCTTTGGTAAATCGCATAGGGCCCACAGTAATATTCAAGGCAAGAAAATAAATAAAAATAAATACTCCAGTTAGTTAATAACTGAATGATTAAAATTTTATCGAAACCCTTTGCAGACAATACAAGCCTTTCAAAGCTGAATCCTGTTTTGAGAAAGTGGTTTATTTCCAAATTTAAGGAGGTTACACCGCCACAGAAATTCTCATTTAAGCTGATAAGCGAGGATAAGAACCTGCTTATTACCGCACCAACTGGCAGTGGGAAAACTTTATCGGCCTTTATTCCGATAATCAGCAGACTTTTAGACCTGTCAAGTGCAGGTGAATTATTGGATGAAATATACTGTCTGTATATATCTCCTCTTAGAGCGTTGAACAATGATATATACAAGAATTTAATCGTGCCCATAAATGATCTATATTCAATAAAAGAGATGGCAGATAGCAGGAGAATAACAATAGGTGTAAGAACTGGAGATACTCCACAGAATGAAAGAAGAAAGCAGTTTTTGCATCCTCCGAATATATTTGTTACGACTCCGGAATCACTGGCGATAATGTTAAACTCCCCGAAATTCATTCAAAAATTTAAAAGCCTAAGATATGTTATAGTTGATGAGTTGCATGAATTGGCCAACAGCAAGAGAGGCTCCCATCTTTCGCTGTCACTAGAAAGATTAACGGATTCTGTTGGTCATGACTTTACTAGGATAGGACTGAGTGCAACAATATATCCTTTGGACAAAGCCGCTATGTTCCTTGCAGGCACAGGCAGAGATTGCATAGCTGTAGACGCCTCATGGAGCAAAAAGATAGAAGCTAAAGTGTTCTCTCCATCGAATGATCTCATATACACAGATGAGAATAAGCTTGACTATAATATGTACAAAATTATAGATAAAACAATAAAAAAGAACAGGACAACACTTATATTTACGAATACAAGAAGCGGTACAGAAAGGCTGGTTTTTAATCTAAAAAGCCGTTTTGGATACAAAGATGAAGAGATATCAGCGCATCATGGCTCTCTTTCCAGAGAGGAAAGATTTGCTGTAGAGGAAGACCTTAAAAAGGGAAAATTGAAATGTGTAGTATCCTCTACAAGCCTTGAATTAGGAATAGATATCGGAAGTATAGACAATGTTATACAGATAAACTCTCCGAAAAGCATAACAAGGGCCCTTCAAAGGATAGGGAGGAGTGGTCATAGCTTTAAAGACACTGCAAAGGGTGAAATAATCGTTAACAACAGGGATGACCTTGTAGAATGTACAGTAATGCTTTATGATGGGCTTAAACGGAAGCTGGATTCTTTTTCCATGCCAGAATCCCCATTGGATGTACTTGCACAGCATATCGTCGGAATGGCTCTGAATAAGATATGGGATATAAATGATGCGTATAACCTTATAAAAAAGGCCTATCCTTTCAGAGATCTGGAAAAGAAGGATTTTATGTCGTTGATAGCCTACCTTGCGGGAGAATATGTTCCATTAACAGAAAGATCAGTTTACGGCAAGATATGGTTTGACAACAGCACTCAGAAATTCGGTAAAAGGGGCAGGCTGACAAGGCTGATATATTATACTAATATAGGAACTATACCAGATGAAGTTGCAATAAATGTGTATCTTCTTGGAACAAAGAGAAAAATAGGCAATATAGAGGAAGAGTTTCTTGAGAGGCTGAAAAAAGGAGATGTGTTTGTATTGGGGGGAAAAGTATACAGGTTTCAGAGGGCAAGCGCAGCCGATTGCTATGTTCTGCCAGCAAACGGCCTTAAGCCGAATATACCTCCGTGGTTCTCCGAACAGCTGCCCCTAAGTTATGAACTTGCCCAGGACATAGGAAGATTCAGGAAGGAATTTTCATCGCTTATAGAAAGCAAGGATAAGAAGGGATTTAAGTACAGCAAAAACATAAGGAATCTGCCTGATAAGATAGAAAGATATCTTTCATCCTTCCCCATAGACAATAATTCAAAGGCGTCTATATATGAATACTTAAGAGAGCAGAAATACTTCACTGATTATATCCCAACGGATAAAATGATAGTTATAGAGAAAACTTCATATAATGACAGAAAATACGTAATATTCCACTCCCTTTTCGGTAGGAGAGTAAACGACGCTCTTTCCAGGCTGTTTGCCTTCATTTTAAGCGATATATTGAATGAGGAAGTAGGGCTTGTAATAAATGACAACGGTTTCGGTTTTAATTTGAACAGACAGATAGATGACAGCGAGATAGCTGCTGTAATAAAGAAGGCAAAATCGATGAACATAAAAGAAACTATAGACGAGAATATAAAAAGAACCGAGATATTAAGAAGGAGATTCAGGCATGCCGCTGCCAGAGGATTGATGATACTGCGGAATTATAAAGGCCACCGGATAAGAGCTGAAAGGCAACAGATAAATGCCCAGGCTTTGCTTAGGATAATAACAGAAATGGATGAAAACTTTCCGATACTCAAGGAAGCATATAGGGAGATAGAAAACGATGTAATGGACATAGATCACGCCTCTCAGATTATAAAAAATATTAAATCCGGAAAGATGAGTTATAAGATAATAGAGACTGAAGTTCCCTCTCCGTTTTCACACAATCTTATCACTATAGGGGAGATGGACATAGTTTCTATAAAAAATAAAAAAGAGTATATAAGGAAATTGCACAGGCTTGTTATGGAAAAGATAGGTGGTAAAGATGAAATTAAATGAATCAATAGAGCTATTGGATGGATTGCCGGTAGCTTATATCCGGCCACTTTCCTCTATCATAATATCGGATACGCACTTCGGATATGAGGGCCAGATGTCCTCAATTGGCACGCTTATACCTGCAAAGAATCTGGATTTTATAAAAGATGTAATACAAAAAGCTGTGATGAATACGGGGGCAGAAAGACTGATAATAACAGGAGATCTAAAAAACGATTTTTCAGATTTAAAGTACTATGAAAAAAAGGAAATCATCGAACTGGCAGAATTCTGCAATTCTCTGAATATAAAACTAGTGGTAATAAAGGGAAACCATGATAATTACCTTGAGAGGATAAAAAACAGCTACAATGTTGAGATTAAAACGGAATACATTCTTGAGCAGGGTTTTTACATAGCACATGGCGATGAACTTCCAGTTAAAGATGCGGACACGTATATAATAGGGCATGAACATCCCAGTATAGTGATATACAGAAGAACGGGTGCAAGGGAGAAACTCAAGGTCTTTTTATGGGGAAAGACCTACAATGGTAAAAATCTTCTTGTAATCCCAGCTGCAAGCATATTTGCCACAGGTACTAGTATAAATGAAATTGAGAAGAATGATCTTCTTTCGCCTTTTCTCAGGGACTTCTGTGATTTTAACGATTTAAACGCGATATGCATCTCAGAAGAAGAAAATCTAAATTTTGGAAAATTAAAGGCGCTTAGAAGCATAGTAGTCTAGTCAAAGCTTAGTTCATAGACTTCCATGTCACTGCATTTCATTTTTGGTTTAATCAGTTCAAATGGTATATCTTTATCAGAATTACTATAATCATTTTTTCTTATTATATGCATAAAATCATGCAAATCCACTATTTTTTCCGAGCGTTTTCTTATTACATAGGTTCTTTTTCCCTTTCCTACTTTTCCGTCCGTGCATAGAAAGTATCCCCCATTTTTAACGGCGAGTTTACTGTCTTGTATACCGTTTGAGACCAATAACTGTATATCCAGTTTTCTTTTTCCCTGCCGGTATAAATTTCCGGAATCTGCACAGATTTCAACGCCTATCTTGAGGTTTTCCCATTCAAAGCTGTTCTTTATAGTGTAATCTTTGCCTATAATCTCATAACCGCCATTATTGAAAAAAGAGGTGCCGCCATCGCTGGTTTTTATTGTGGAAAATATAATGTTTCTATTATATATTATGGGAAGTATGTTATACATCTTGTTATGGTTTGTATGAACTACTAATGTTCCTGGAATTAGTAATTCATTTGAATTAGAGGATACCTGCCTTAATTTTAATAAGATATCCCTGAATTCATACGGTGAATATGGCTCTTCCCATCGTATATTATTTGCCATAAGACTCCATTCCGGGCCGACCAGGATATCAAGATAGGATGGAGCTTTTTCGATTATATCTAGCGTTTTTTCAATGCTGGAATGCCTTGGACTGCTGGTATTCACCTTCATTAGGCCAACATTAAGTACCTTCTTCATATCTCAAATAAAATAATACAGTATTAATACATTTAGTATTATCTTTTCAGATTGCTAGCTAACTATTTAATGGCCCAGCTTCTTTTAATATAATGGCAAAAAAAATCATAGTTATAGGAGCCGGCGCCACAGGCTCTTTTATTTCTCATGATCTAGCAAGCAGAGGATTTGATGTAACTGTCGTTGAGAGAGGAAATATTATAGGTGGAACAAGCGGAAAATTTCACGGTATGCTTCACAGCGGAGCAAGATACGCAATGAATGACATACCTGCTGCAAAGGAAAGCATAACGGATAATAAAGTAATATCAGAGATAGCCCCATTCTGCATAGAAAACACTGGCGGTTTATTTGTTGCGCTTAATGATGAGGACTTAGCATTTCAGGAAAAATTTGAAAAAGGATGCAAGGAAGCAGGTATACCCGCGGAGAAAGTTGAAGCTTCAAAGATACTTAAGGAGGAGCCTTTTTTAAGCAAAGAAGTTAAGCTGGCTTATAGGGTACCAGATAAGACTATCAATTCCTTTAGGTTTATTACAAGCCTGCTTCTTACTGCAAAAAGAGAATCAGCAAAGATTTACCTAAATACGGATATAACTGATTTTATAAGGGAAGGTAGCACCGTAAAAGGTGTTAAAATAAGGGATGCAAGGGGCAATAGCAAGGACATAACTGCTGACATTGTAATAAATGCAAGTGGCGCCTGGGCATCCAAACTTGTTAGCGAGAAGTTGAAGATAAATAGCATAGAAATGATACTATCGGCCGGTACTATGGCAGTTATAAACAGAAGATTTACAAAATATATAATAAACCGGCTAAGGGAACCTTCTGATGGTGACATAGTCGTGCCTTTTTTCAATGACTCAATAATAGGAACTACTGCATTTGTAGTTGATGATCCGGATAATTTTGAAATAGACAAAGACGATATAAGCTTTCTGCAAAAAGCTGGAAGCGAGATGATACCAATACTTGCGAATTACCCAGTTTACAGATACTATGCAGGCGTGCGTCCGTTGATAGCTGCTGGAGATGATAAAGACAGCAGGAAGGCAAGCAGGGATTTCAGGATATTTGATCACGGTAAAACTGATAAAATAAACGGTATTATAAGCATAGTTGGGGGTAAGCTAAGTACTTCAAGGATAATGGCAAAAGATATAGGGGATTTTGTATGCGAAAAACTTGATGTAAAGGCTGAATCTAAAACCGATAAAATAAAGCTTTATTGGCCTGAAATTAAGGCTGAAAATGTGGATGAACTTGCAAAATCACTGTCAATCAACAGAGATCTTCTACTTGAGATAATAAATGAATCTTCTGGCAAAACTTATTCGGATATATACTCTGGAATAAGTGATTTTTTATGCTCAAGAATGCTATTTACCTAATATGGAAACTAGTGGTAATTTTGAAGTAAATTCCAGCATTGACAAAGTATGGGATGTAATCTCAGATCCAAATAAATTCGCAAAGTGTCTTCCTAATGTTACATCAACGGAAGTAAATGGTGATTCATTTAATCTACAGTTTAAGGCGGATGCAAAGAAATACACTGCAAAGTTTATAGGGGCTAGCTATCTGTCAAATTTGAATATAAAATTCTCCGCTGATATGAAGGAAAGACAGGAGAAAAAGCATATACTTATAGCAGGTTCAGGATCTACTATAGGGCTTAAGTTTTCGCTTTCGCTTTATGTTGATATGGAAGAAAAGAGCAGTTCTACTGCGGTTAAGTGGAAAGCAGAAATAGAATTAGGAAAAATGGCCAAGCTATTCGGCAATGATACTGTCCAACAGGCTGTAAATGATATTGTAAAACAGACAATAGATAATCTGCAGGATATGATTAAACAGTGAAATATTTAAGCTAGTTTGATATCTATTACTATCAAATATGAAATCTGGGAAAATTGAAAATAAAGAGAACCTTATTCTTACTGTTCTTGTAATCGGCATACTGATGGCATCTATAGATTCTACCATAGTGCTGCTGGCTTTTCCTGCCATGACTCAGGCGCTTCATTCCAATCTGGCTACTATAATCTGGGTTATTCTTATATATCTTCTAGTTACTGCAGTTGCTGCAACACAGTTCGGCAGAATAGGAGATCTTTTCGGAAGGTCCAGGATATTTACTGCCGGAATCGGGATATTCACTGCATTTTCATTTATGTGCGGGATAGCACCTTCAGCAATAACACTTGTAATTTTCAGGGCCTTTCAGGCGCTAGGCGGTGCTATGATGGCCGCAAACAGCGGTGCTATTATAGCCGATACTTTCAAGAGAGAAAGTCTGGGGAGAGCATACGGATTCACGGGAATGGGCTGGAATATTGGTGCCATGCTTGGGATAGTTCTTGGAGGGATAATAACAACTTTTATAGGTTACAGATATATATTCTTCATAAATGTCCCTATAGGAGCAATTCTGTTTGTTCTAGCAATGAGATACATACATGACAATAAAAGGGAGAATGAGAGCCTTGATTTGCCTGGAATGCTTTTCTTGGCTGCAGCGCTTTCAATGATACTCTATGCAGGAGTGAGAATAGCATCTGTTGGGTTAAACTACATAAACACTATAATACTTATACTCGGATTTTTAGTTCTAATTCCTTTCTATTTTAGAGAAAAAGGATACAAGATGCCGGTTGTAAAATTTTCTATGTTCAAAAACAGAATTTTCAGGAATTCGATTTTGGCTTCAATGTTTCAGGGCCTGGGCTTTATGGGAGTCGCTTTTATGTTAATTATGTACCTTCAAGGAGTGAGGGGATTTTCTCCATTTTACGCTTCTTTGCTTCTTCTTCCAGGATATGTTCTAAGTGGGGTGCTTGCCCCCTTTATGGGTAGATTTTCGGATAGATACGGTGCCAGGCTTCTTGCCACGGTTGGTTTAATTATAATGATGGCTGGTATATCAGTATATCTTACTTTGGGGGCAAATTCTACAATATATATAGTTCTTCTGGGATCAACAATAACCGGCATAGGGGGATCAATGTTCTGGCCTGCAAATAACAGCGCCGTTATGAAAAGCAGCGAAGCCGGAAGATTCGGGACGGCTTCTGGTATATTACGGTTATTCGGTGCTATGGGCATAATGGGCAGTTTTATTATAGTCATAGTTACAGCTACGCTTGCTATCCCAAGATATCTTGCATTTGAGATATTTGTGGGAACTTCAAAGCTTATAGGCGGAATAACGAAAGGATTTATAACAGGTATGCACTTCTCTTTTATATTCCTTATAGCAATGCTTGCGATAGCGGCTGTTCTTTCTTTGACACGGGGAAACGAAAACGCAGCAAGCTATACTAAAGAAATTAATAAGTAATAATAATGTAATGTTATACTCTTTAACGGTGATTTATTCAATCTGCAGTTCAAGGCTTATGCAAATAAATACCTAGCAAAGTTTCTTGGTTCGAGCTATCATATGCCGTTCAGCAACTGTAAATGATATTATAAATAGCATGATCTGAAAGCATGCTTAGCAAAGTGAGCGGGAAATCTCACAATTTTTAGAAGTTAGAATATATTAAAATAAAAGGTATTTATACCTTAAGGGATTACATTTTATATGGAGATAAAAGCATACATCGATGAAAAGGTAGGTGGGGAATTAAGGAAGCAGGCTTTTAAGCGTTTTGGCTATTTTAAAGGCTCACTCAGCAAATCGATAGAAGAAGCGGTTATACAGTGGCTCAAAAACACTGAGAAATTAGAGGAAAGATTGAATACTCTCATAGAAAAAGCAGATAACGATAAGAATGTAGTCGCAGTAATCCTGTTCGGAAGTTTTGCGGAGGGAAAGACGGACTATAGAGACATAGATCTGGCTTTTCTTCTGGCAAATCCGAAGAACTCACTATCTACATTGTCTGCATACGAAGACTTTAAGGAGGACCTAAAATTTGATATATCATGTCTCAATTCTCTAGCAGTAAATGTAAGAAAGGAGGTATTAAACAGTGGAAAAGTACTCTTATGTAAAAACAAACCAAAATTCTATGAGTTTATGATAGATACGTTAAGGGAGTATGAGGATTTTAAACATGTTTATGAACTAATGCTTTATGGAAGAAACAGATAGGATAAGAGAAAAATTGGCGGACATGCGGGAATACTTAAACGAAATCAAAGAAAGGCTGCCGGATTCGTTTGAACGCTATATATCTGTCGATCTGACACTAAAGAGGATGATGGAAAGAAACCTCCAACTAATCAATGACAGCGAGATAGATGTTCTTGCGCTTCTTGTAAAGACAAAGGAACTATCTATTGCTGCAAGCGAGGATGCACTTATAGATAAGTTCAATAAAATATTGAGCAAGAAAACGATAACTCACCTAAAAGAATTCAGAAGGCTTAGAAATATGCTTACATACGCCTACAAAAACGAAGATTACAACGAATCAGTCTTTCATTCGGCGGAAAAGCTTGGTAATGTATACGATTTTATAAACGAAATTGAGAAGATTATAAACGGCCGTAGTTAAATATTTTTATACTTGCTGAACAGCTAGTCTAGTCACTTTCGATTATGTATTTGAATACTTATAATTTATATTTCTTATAGCAATGCTAATAATAGCAACACTTCTTTCTCTGATACGGAGAATAAAAACGCGGCCAACTATATAAAAAATAATTACTATATAGTGATAGAAAGCTTTAAATATTAGTTATTTTCTTCTAAAGTTGAGGTAAATTGATATGAAATTAAACGATATAATCAAAAATGAAAAGGGAGAAAAAGGCGTGGGAAAAAGTGGATTTTATGGTCTATATAACACTTTTGAAAAGATATTGGATAATCCAAGTATAAATGAAAAAGAATTCAGCAGGTATTCTGCATATTTCATTAAACAAATCGATAATTACACGCCAAAGGATCTAATATATTTTACCGGCAATAAAATAGAAGAAATAAATTCAGAAAGAGAGAATAAACTTTTGAGCGAATACAACAAGGCTGCGTGGAATGAGATAGCAAAAAGATACGGGGTGGAAAAATTCTTCGAAACTGGAAAACAGGGATATATGCCGAAATTAAAGAATCTAATATATAATCTAGGAATTAAAACAAAGGATGAAATCAGTTATCTGTACAAACAGTTCAGTGAGTACATGAAAGATGAGGGAAATGATAAGTTAAAAGGCTACCTAAACTCAATCAAACAGAACGGAGAAGACGCAATCAGCTACGGAATAAGAAAAATGAAAAGCTTATACCGGAAATCTAACGATAACGATTTCTCATAAAAACGAAAACTACAAAAAACACTACTATTTCCAATATTACAACCAAAGAAATCACCGGTATCGAAGGATCAGATCCGAAATAATTCGGAGCTACTAAAAAAACTAGCAGAACTCCGAAGACAAGCGAAGCAATTCCGGCAAAGAATGCATAAAAATAATCTTCACTGTTTATCCTTATTTTCGGTGTTTTTATACTCATAATACAACCTTTTGAATATCTCTTCACCTAAACTGTCGGAGTAATAGTGCTTTTGGATCAGCTTCTCGATGAACTCTTCCGGTCTATCTGCATATTCAAAAAGCTGCATTAAATGTTTTTTAACAGTGTCTATCTGTGAATCCTTCACCTTTTGTGTATCTAGCTTATAATCAAATTTTCCCGTGTTTATATTGCCTGTTAAATTTATATAAGCCAAAGCGGTGTCTATATCCTTTTCGTCTATTCCTTTCTCAATCCCAAGCATTCTCCTATAAAGAGAGAGTTGTCTTCTATGTTTTGATCCCTCTTCTGTGGATTTATCCGTTTTAAAGTCTATTATGAGAAATCTGTTTTTCTCCTTATTTAAAAATACAGCGTCTATTTTGGCTACAATCTTGCTTTCTCTCCCTAGATTTGGAAAAACACTCTCAAGCGAAAGTTCAATATTTTTTTCTGCTTCAACCTGAACGGCTTTGTATTTATCTTGAATCTCGAAAACTACCTTCTTTATATTGTCAAGTATTTTCCTTTCTTTTTCATTCAAAGCTTCCTCTTTCAATGTACCCTTAAAAAGATCCTCTGCTATTTTATGTGCGTTAAGGCCAAATTCAAGGCTAGGCGTCTTCTCTTTTATCCCAAGTACATTGCTTTTTACTAGATTTATTGGGTCCTGTGCCGCATTAATAAGGGAGAATGAGACCGTTTTCAAACCGTTTCTAAAGTAATTGTATATCCTTTCAAGAAGCCATCTATTCTCATCTTCCAGTGCTTTTTTTGCTCCTTCATAATCATTGTTTACAAACAGAGCATAAGCTT
>JBBIPE010000015.1:0-19648 GCA_037443005.1 archaeon | reverse complement strand
CAGTCATTATGCAGTTCAAAAAGAAAGGTATTGTTCTTTTCTGTGTGTCCTCCAGGCTTTCACCGTTCGGTGGATTAACATCATAGCTTCTCCTCCAGAGATGGACCTGCTCTTCTCCATATTTATCCGCCGTGTCTTTTTTATTCAGGCCCTGCAGATCACCGTACATCCTTTCGTTCAAGGCTTTGTCCTTTATGACTGGCAGTTTACCTATACTTTTCATAACTATATCCAAAGTTTCGATAGCCCTTGAAAGAACGCTGGTGTATGCAACACCGAATATTACACCGCTCTTTTTTAGTTCTAGTCCTGCATTTTCTGCCTGTTCTATCCCATTTAGAGTAAGTGGAACATCAACCCAGCCTGTAAATCTGTTCTCACTGTTCCAAAGAGATTCGCCATGCCTTAATAAGCATAATTTTACCATTAAACTGAAATACACTGTCTAAATAAATTACTAACTAAAAAGTATAGATATAAATATTTTGACTGTCGAAATAAAAAATGAAAGAGCTTTTTTCTGCAGGAGGATTCTTTAAAGTTATAGAGAAAAACGTTTACTTGAAAGGCAAGAAACATGTTTTTTACTTTATAGATATAAAGGATGTTGTAGTTATTGCCGCTTTAAATGATAAAAAGGAGATAATAATAGAGAGACATTTCCGGCCATCTATAAATAAGTATATCTATGAGATGCCAGCTGGCTATGTAGAGAAAGGGGAGAAGCCCATAGAAGCCGCAAAGAGGGAATTGGAAGAAGAAACGGGATACAAAACCGGAAGGATAAAAAATGTTTTTACCAATTATATAAGTATAGGCAGGACATCCCAGAAAGCATATATTTTCCTTGCTGACAGATTAAAAAAAGGAAGAAAAAAGGAAGAGGCTGGAGAAATCATAGAATATATAAAGTTCATAAGCATTGAAGAAGCTGCCAAAATGATTGAAAGACAAACTATGGGCTCGGAATTCACTGCTACGGCTATGTATCTATATTCAAACAGAGACAAACTTATACAGTTTAAAGATTAGTATACTAAAAATTTTTCTCTATAATATTTTCATCCTTTATAAGCAGGAATGGCTTTTTTATTTTAGATCTCTTCCTTAGTATTTCGTCAGCACTGCGGCTGTATGTAATTATTATTATATCTTCAATGTCATTATCTGCATCTGCATATCCTGACTCAAATTCGTAGAGCTTTTTCTTGACATATACCTGAGGTGGACTGCCTCCCATAGAGAGATACTCACCAAGCCAGTTTTTCCAATGATCCGCATATGCACTGTTTTTTCCCTTTATTTTTACCTGTCTATGGGATTCCTCGTGTATCAAAAAGTTCTTTATGCTTTCCATGTCATTAGTGCACAAATTGCTGTATAAAAACCATTTATTAACATATATTATATCTGATTTTCCATCGTATCGGCCGCAAAAGCCGTCATTAAATATTGTTATAACGTATTTTTCCGGGATGAAAGCATTATCTTTTTTAGTGCTTTTCTTTAAGTCAGAAAGGATTTTATCAAGTACATGCTTCTGACTTGAAACCTCTATAAAATCCTTGTTTATAATTTCTTTGTACTCCACTCATATCTTAAGATGGCTGCTTTCTAATAAACCTTGCCCTGTTTTCTATTTTTGATGATTTTCATTGAGATTAGGAGCACTATAAAAATCAGCAGGGCCGCAGAAACCGAGTACATTATGGCATCAGTGCCACACTTCAAATAAAAAGACCCACTTAAAGTCGAAGAACCAGAAGAGCTTGAAATGCTGCTGGCATAGATAGTGCAGGCATTATAATTGTTGAATATGATATAGTAGATTATTACCGCAAGGACTATGCCTATTACAATAAGTAAAAGCTTTGTGCGATCTTTTTTTATCTTAGAGCCGTGTATGTTTATGTCCACTCCCTCAGACTTTAATTCCTCCCTATAATTATCAACAAGACTCATTCTAAGCACTTCCGGATTCTAAAATGGCTGTAAATCCAAAATTTTCCTTTAAATCAAAGCTTTCTCCTACTTTCGCAGCTGCATAAACCACATAGCCACATTTTCTGTATATGAAAGCCCCCCTCATAGTCTTTTTATTCTCTCTGGGGATTTATAATTTCCATTGCAGATTATATATGCAGATCAAATCTCAATATGCCTCATTATAAAAATAGACTGTATTTTCTTTATGTTTGGTATGTTCTGTAGTTTTTCATGTACAAAATTTATTATGCTCTCTTTATCTCCGCTTACCAGAAAAATAATATCCCAGTCTCCACTTACATCGTAAACTTCCTTTACTATTTCCTGGTTCTTAATTTCATTGAAAAACTTCTCAAAATCCGTCGTATGAACGTTGTTTAAGGATATTAGTATGAATGCCTTTTCCATGTCCTTAGTTCCTTTATAGTCTATGTCCACCTTTATGCCCTTGATAAAGCCGTTCTTCTTCAACTTCTTGTAATGATAATAGACTGTTGACTGTGGCAGTTTAAGCTCCTGCATTATATCCTTTATGCTTTTTCCCGAACGCAGCAAATCCAGAAGCTTTATATCCTTTTCTTTTAATTTCATAATTTAGATAATACTTATGATAATACTTAATTTAAAAAGCTTTACTATGACACTATCCTAACAGAATAGAAGTTATCAATAACATTTTTAATTGTAGAGTTTGGTAAGAACATCTCCCTACCGTAGAATGTGCCTAAAGCGGCAGTTGAAAGGTAAAATGCAGTAGTATTCTGATAAAGAAAGATATCACCGTTTAAGAACGCTGTGCTGTTAAGCCTTACTGAAGGTATGTAACTGCTATTTTCACCATTGTAAACGATTGTTGAGTTAAGCTCTACAATTGTAGAATTATTCGGGAATATGGCAAATGTTCCTAGCCCAACTTTTACAGGAGTATTGACTATCTTGTTTGATATGTTTAGTGAAACGTTTGCGTATACATCACAGACAAAGAAAGCATCGGTCTTGGAGCTTGCAATTAAGCATCCTTTCAGAGAACTGCTTATATTTCCTGTCGTAAAATTGTATGAGAAGGGTACTACGCCTGGCAGCATTGAAATATTCCCCATATCTAGTAATATATTGTATCCTTTTGGAACCGGCGTATTATTGAATAATATCGAATAATAGAGGGTGTTATTCTCCACTACACTGTTGCCGTTTATTGAAAACCCCTTTGCTGCTTGGTAATATTGAGACGGAACGAGTAGAGTGGTATTCTGCTCGGCTGCATTGAAATATTCCAATGAGTACTGAATTGATGACGGAACGGATGTTACTGATGTAACAGTTGTCTTATGAAGCTTTACAAAGGCAAAAAACACTATAAGTATAACTATCACTGCTATTAAAATCCATAAAAGGTAAGTAGGTATTCTTAAAACGGCCATAGATCACTGCTCATTGTTTTCCTGGTCTTCCTGCTTCTGATCCTCTTTTTCCTCGCTCTGGTTTATCTCATTTTGATCGTTTTCCGCTTCCGCAGGTATCTCACTCTCATTTGAATCTTCTGTAGCAAATATTGTGAATTTCCTTTTTACGTGCTTGCTTACATCTCTCTTGATGTATTTTGGCATTCCCTTATAAAGTCTCTTACCATGTATTTTCTTCGCACAGTCTGGGCAGTAATACGCTTTTATGCCATCTTTAAAAAGATACACCGCTCTGTCTCTCCTGGTTATCTGTCCACATGAGGCGCACCTAACGTTGCTTGTTCTTCCTCTTCTTATATTCTTTCCCATTCTCTTTATTATTATTAGGCATTATATATATGTTTGCCATACCTATTCTATCAAAAGGGTCTTTCTCATCGCTGTAATTTTTTTGGTAGTCATTCTTGGAATCCGGCCTTTTATACATATAAAAGAAAAATAAAAGCATACTTGCAAGCAGCACCCCTCCGACTATGGTTACTGCTAAACCAGCTGATGATACTGCAGAATTATTAAGAAAGGACGAGAGAGAATGGGTTCTAAATATTATGTTGTAATTTAGCAGGTTTATCGAAAACACGGAAAGGAAAAGCACAATAAATATTAGCTCCCTTTTAGACTTTCCAGTTACATAATATACAAGAGGTATTGCTAGAAGGACTGCAGCAAGCAGATAAGTTATGTAGTTTATGGATATTCCAAGGCCCTTCATTGAAAGAATAATTAGAATGAGCCCCAAAGCCGTTGAAATAGGAGAAAGCGCCTTGATTTTCTGAATTCTATAGAAGGCAAATGATAATCCAAACACGAGAAACAGGACTCCTGCTATCAAGCCTATTGAATAGTAATTTGAGAGAAAGGAGAGAAATGAAAATGAAGATAAAGAAGCATTGACACCAAGCCCTGTTATTATTGATATAAAGACTATCAGGAGTATAAGCACTATAATCATGCTTATAACAGAGTATATTCTGGAGAATGAAAGTTGGCTTACCCTTGAGTCCTTCCAGATGTATTCTGAGATAATTAGAAAGAAGTTCCTTGCTATAAAAAGCAGTATGGCCAAAAGGATCGGAAACACATATAGATAGTCAATTGATGGCATTGCCGCAGGATAAAGCACTTCTGTATTTACAATAAAGAAAACAGCGAATGTCCCGACTATACCCCAAATAGGATCAAGATACTTTTTGACCACTGAAAGACTCTTCCTATCATAGAGAAAGGAAATTGCAGACATAGTCTCAGCCAGCAGAAAAGTGAATAGAATCGCAAGTATGCTGTAATTTATAAGTATATAGATATTCATGGTTTAGCCCCCAATTCGCTTTTAAGGTCTCTCTTTCTCAGAACTTTTCTGACAAAGTAGATAGTAAGCGGGAAAACCGCAATATAGAAGATTATTATTGCTATGCCTACAGGTATGACTGAAGGAGAAGTATTTGCAGCTGCCGATACAGTCATGACATTGTAGATTATCCATGGCTGCCTTCCGACTTCATCGGTTACCCACCCATCTTCTAAAAGAAACGCCGCTAGTATACCTATTACTATTAAGACTTTCAAAACAAAGGGATTGTCAAAAGGATCGGAGAATATCCTACTTGAAAGTATTTTTTTCATCGTCTTGCCTGATGAAAGCCTCTCTTTTACCCTCCCTATGTTTAACAGCCAAATTATCAAGAAGACTATCATTACAACCCCTATAAGCGTGCCTATCAATACCATTGCATCAAAGGTATTGTGCACTACTGATACTGGCGGCCATGTGCTCGGTGAATATGACGCAAGAGAGTCATTTGCAGATATTACTCCGTTGAAATTATAGGTAGCTAGAAAGCTCATTAGCCCTGGGACTTCTATAGCACCAACTACTTTATTATTTACAAGGAAACCGCCCAGGATCTCGGATATATGCGGCCCAGAATTAAGATTCATCTCTAGCGCAGCGAACTTTTCAGGCTGATGGACCATGAGATTCGTTATAGATTCTATGCCTATGAAAACCGTCAATACTATCGAGATTATCACTATAGCCGCTGCTATTTTCGCGGCCTTTTTATAGAAGTTTCTCTCTATACCTCTTGTCTTAAGAAGTTTGTATGCAAAGTACGCAAGGAAGAAAGCAGACCCTGCAAATATTGTGGAGCCGATTACATGCCCTATCTCAACCCATGTTGTTGGAGTATTAAGAACAGCAAGAGGATTTACATTTATTATTTTACCAGTGCTTAGATAGTATGGTATATTAAAACCGTTTGGAGTATTCATGAATGCATTTATCATTGTTATAAATACACCGGACATTACTGCGCCTATTGATATAAAAACGGATAATAACCAGTGCCTCATCCTGCTCTTGAATTTATTCCAGAAGTATATATAAATACCGAGAAAAACCGCTTCGGTGAAAAAGGCGAATACCTCCATATACAGAGGTAGTATACCCACCTGCCCTAGAACCGAAATGAACTTGGGCCATAACACAAAAAGCTCAACAGCCACAACCACTCCGCTTGCTGTGCCTACTGCGAAGAAGATTATAAGCGCAGTCGCAAGTCTTTTGGCAAGAACATCATAAAGCCTGCTTTTGTACTTAATAGAAACATACTCGGCTATACTCATTATTATAGGCAGTGTCATTCCAACTGTCACTAGAAGTATATGAACCGCAAGTGAATAACCCATTAATCCCGCGTCAAAAATGACAAGATTAGCCATATTTAATATTCTTTTCTTTTACTTATATATTTATATACGGCTACGGTGGATGCTTTCTGCAATTTGTTGTTATAGCCTCCTTAATGAGCTAAGAAAGACATAAAAACAAAGCACACAATAGAATTAAATGGAGCCGCAAAACGACACTACAAGAAATCTTGTTGAGCTGAGAGAATCAATAAAGATATTTGACCAGAGGATTTCACAGCTGAAAGACACAATAAAGATGGTTGACCAGAACAACATTGAAAAATATAAGGAGATAAAGATCGCGATACAGGAGATAAATAATGACATCTCAAGCAGCAAAACAAAGCTTTTTGAGTTGGAGGATGCTATAAACAGATTGGAGAGACAGAGTGATAATTTTGCAAAGCTGCAGGATGTAAAAGTAATAGAAAAATACCTAAGCTTTGTTGATCCTTCAAGGTTTTTAAATAAAGAAGACGTTATTAAGATTATAAATGAATATATGAACAGCAAGAAGTGGAGCTAATTATGAATTTAATGAACGCATTTAAGAAAAAAGATGATGATGTGCCTGACGTAAGCGCTATGCTGGCTAATGGGATGAGCCAGCAGGACATAATAGACAATCTAAGACAGCAGGGTTACGACAGCACAACAATAAAAAACGCCCTTATAACTGCTATTAAAAATCAAGGGAACAGACCAAACGCACCTCAGCAGGCACAGCAGGTTCAGCAAAATGAGCCGGAGACAATTTCTCAAAATATTCAGCAAACGCCGCAGTTTATCCCGCAGCCAAGACAGGAGTCAGCGTCAAATCTTCAGATTAACAATTCGAATATAGAAAACATACAGCAGATACTTGAGCAGATAATCGAGGAAAAATGGAAAGCATCCGCTTCTGAACTTAATTCGCTGAGGTCAAGCCTGAATATAAACTCAAATTCAATAGAAACTATAAAAGATCAGATAGAGAAACTTGGTCAGAGAATTGATAGTATACAGAACACGATGATTGGCAAGACAGAAGAGTATAACAGGACTGTCTCTGATGTAAACGTTGAGTTGCAGGCCTTTGAAAAAGTCATAGACAGACTTATACCTGCTATAAGCGATAGCATAAAAGAACTAAGAGATCTTATAGATGATTTTAAAACCAAGAAAGATAGCAGTACAAATGCTTAAATACAAGTTATATTCCCTTAGAATTTCATGGAAAGCGCACTTGAATTTAAAAACTTTAGGGATCTCGAAAGTCTTGTTGGCGAGGATTATATAAATGGTAGAAAAAATCTGAGCCAGGCAATTCTATTGAATACTGCAGGAGTAATCATAAAAAATTCAAAAATTATAGGGAACGAGCCATTTAATAACTTTTTTATGGCCAAAAAAAGCAATTTGGAGAGAGATAAGAAAGGGATTTTTAATTTTTTAATCAGCATAAAGGAGAGCTCATTAGCTTACCTTGATCGTTTAGTTCCAAGTAGTGTTTACATTTTTGATGATGATGAGTACAGTCTGTACTCGACAGCTGCTGAATTAAATACTGGCTATATAAAATATGACTGGCAGAAAAAAGACCTAAAGGAAGAAGAGATAGAAATGCTAAGTAATATGACCGGTAAAAGTAAAGATAAATACGAAAACCTTATAAAATATCTGGATGCCATAAGAGATTACAATCTTCTCCTATATAACATAAAAAGCAGCGCAAAATATTTATATGATCCAGAAAAAGAAGCCCCACTGAAATTGTACGTCCTTGAAAGTAGATTCCTTCCAAACGGAAAAGACCTCCTAAATCTTGAAAAAGCGGAAAAGGCCAGTGTATACAAAGGGTTAGAGAATGCACAGCTTTTCATTAATGACAAAAGTGGAGTATACTCCCTGGAAAATGCCAATTACCCTGAATTTGTTAAGCATGATGAAAGAGATAGCAAATACGGAATAATAATAAATCTTATCAAAAAGAGGGACAACGGTATAATATATGGTTGAAGGAAAAAGACTAGATGATATAGTAAGAGAAATAGAGGACGTGGATTATGACATAAGAGTTTCGGAGATACTAAAGCTTTCCGCAAGAATAAAAAGACACGGTAAGCTCATAAAGGATGACCTTGGTATAACAAACTACTATGTGTGTAAGAATGAAAATAGAATACTAAATGAGATAAGATTATTAGGAAATGCTGACAGAGATGTACTTTATAATTCATTGAAAAACCCATTGATACTAATGCAGGGAAACGATGTTTACGCTCTAAAAGAATACTTAGATTTATATGGGGTGGACTATAAAATAAAAAAATGCAAGCTTACCTCCGAGAATTTCAAAAAGCTTGAAGAGAGATATAAAAATGGTATAATAGTAAACCCAAAGGAAGACGATGCATTATCTGATATGTACAGAATTTCATCGAATTTAAAGGAAAGAGCATTCTATATTACTCTTTTGGAGAAAAATGCATCATTTTACCTTATTGATATTAATACATCTAAAGATGAAGACAGAAAAATAATAGATTATTTATCCTCTTTAAATCAGAGTGAAATTAGCAGATTTGCCGATATTATGGGTTATTTCTCGGTAATAGACACAAAAAAGGACAAGCTCTATAATATTATAAGCTCAAAGGACAGTAATAGCCAGGAGATAATGAAGCTAAATGAAAAAACCAGCGAAAGCAGGGAATTCAGAAATGTATATAAAATACTTGAAAAAGTAAGGAAAACCCCTGAGAATAGAGATGTAATATGGGGAGAAGAAAACCAAGGTGGATATGTAAGTAGTGGAAAAGCCCCAAGTGATATGTATTTATAATTAAGGGATTAGTCTGTCAGGAGTCCTTGGCAAAAGAGTTGCTTCGGCTACGTTTTCAAGATTTAGCATCTGCTTCACTATTCTTTCAAGGCCAGTTCCGGAGCCCCCATGTGGTGGAACGCCATAGCGAAAGAAATCAGTGTAAAATTTGAATTTCTCAGGGTCTAATCCCTTTTCCTTCAGCTGATTTATAAGAACTTCATACCTGTGTTCACGCTGCGCAAGTGTTGTTATCTCCAGCCCTTTATATATTAAATCGGCGCGATTTGTCACGCTTTCATCTCCTTTCTTCTTCATATGATAAAACTGCGCAATTGACCAGGGAAATTCAGTCAAAAAGAAAAAGTCGCTTCCGTACTTTTCCTTTACATAATTTCCCATTATTCTTTCACCTTCTGGGTCTATATCCCCATCTTCCTTTAGCGTGTTTCCGTATTTCTCAAGTATCTCCCCGGCCTCCTTTAATGTTATCCTGGGGAAGGGCACTTTCGGCTCTTCCAGTTTTATACCGTAAAGATCAAGATCAGACTGATTTCTTTTGCTTACCTCTCTGTATATTCTAAGTATAAGCTGCTCCATAACGGACATTATATCCTCATATGATTCTATAAAACTCATTTCCATATCCACGCTTGTATATTCCGTTAGATGTCTTGTGGTATGATGAGGTTCGGCCCTGAAAACCGGGCCCATCTCAAATACCTTTTCAAAGCCAGCTGCCATCATCATCTGCTTATAAAACTGTGGAGACTGCGCAAGAAACGCGGTTTTGTCAAAGTAAATGACCTGAAAGACATTTGCTCCTCCTTCGGTGGCCTGTGAAATTATCTTTGAGGAATGTATCTGGTAAAAATCATTATCTTCGAAGAATTTTACAATTGAATTGCTTACTGTGCTCTGTATTTTGAAAGCTGCGGCAACCTTTGGCTTTCTAAGGCTAAGAAACCTGAAATCAAGGTCCTTATCCAAAGATGACTGGACTTTTTCACTTAGATTAAGCGGAACTGGCTGTTCTGCAACTGTAAGTATCTTTATTTCATCTGGTATTATCTCATAACCGTTTACTGCCTTGGAGTTTTCCTTCCTTTTACCGTGAACCTCTATCACAGACTCCGCCTTTATTTCCAGCAGCTTGGCAAACATACTCATATTTGATTCTCTTAATACAGTAACTTGGTACCTTCCATGGATATCCCTTACTGTTATAAACGCGATACCTCCGAGATTTCTTATATTCTCCGCCCAGCCTATAATCTTTATTATACCATTTTCATTTTTTATCATAAAATAACTACTTGTATATTTACATATTTAAAAGTTAAATCCTTTGATTTATCTTTATTTGCATGGAAGAAAGCCTTGATGGTGCAAGACTTCACACTGCAGAGCATATCTTTGCAAGGGCCTTGCAGGAGCAGAAACTTGATATACATGTAAGAAAGGCCGATACATACAATGAGAAAAACGTGGGTAAAGCGTATATAAGAGAGATAGTACCATTCAGCAATATAAGAAATGCGGAGCTTGAAGTAAACAAGAAGATAGCTGAAAACCTAGAAATTAGAGAGAATAACTTCAAGACCATTGAAGATGCAATCAAAGCAAACCCTCTTCTGAGATTCAATGAAGAGAGACTAGAAGGGAAGCAGGATATAAGAGTTGTAACCATCGGAAACTATGACTTCTCTGCGTGCAAACATCGGCATGTGCAGAAAACAGGCGAGATAATCGCATTTTCTGTTAGTAGGATATCTTATCTAGGGGGAGAAACAGAGATAGAATTTCTCGCAGGAACCACTGCAGTAAAATCTATGATAGTTTTAAAGGATGCCCTGCTTAATGCGGCAATGGAAAACCATTTCATTGCTGAGAGCGTGAAAGAATACTTGGAAAAACAGAAAAAAAACATAAAAGAACTTGAAGAGGAGGAAGAAAAACTATTTTCAAGCATAATATCTCTATCAGATTATATTTTAGATATTGAAGGCCTGAAACTTTCCAGATTTTATAACCTGCTCAGCTCAGTTGTAAGAAAGGATCCAAAGAAATGCATCGCAGTAACAAACAGAAATCAGCTTATAATCATAAAAGGCAGAAACTCTGATTTAGACCTTGTGGGCCTTGGAAAGAAACTTAAGGAGATAGGATTTTCAGGCAGCATAAACGAAACCACAATAAACGGAAGGGTAAATGAAAATATAATAGCTGAATTAAAAAAAGAATGGAAAATCTTGAATCTATAGCGATAGAAGTAAGAAAATGCACGCTCTGTGATTTGTGCTCGAAAAGGACAAATGCTGTACCTGGAGAAGGAAAACAAAAAGTAAAGATGGTTATAATAGGAGAGGCACCTGGAAAATTCGAAGATAAAGAGGGAAGACCGTTTATAGGGATGTCGGGCAGGTTTTTAACAAAATATTTACAGATGGCAGGGATTGAAAGAGACAGTG
The DNA here is from genome assembly GCA_037443005.1 of archaeon. Taxonomy (GTDB): domain Archaea; phylum Nanobdellota; class Nanobdellia; order Parvarchaeales; family Parvarchaeaceae; genus Parvarchaeum. Next base: position 8,234 of record JBBIPE010000015.1, on the reverse strand, counting down.
TTTTCATAACAAATGCGGTTAAATGCAGGCCGCCTAACAACAGAAAACCAACTTTACAGGAGATAGAAACCTGTAGACCTTATCTTTCAAGGCAACTTGCAACTATAAACCCAAGTATAATACTGGCATTGGGAACTTCCGCTGCCTCCTCCTTGGGAATGAAATTCAAACATTTAAGTGAAGTAAAAAGCCGAAAAACCGATATATTGCTTGAAGGTAGGAAATTTAGCTGCTTCGTGACATTTCATCCATCCTTTCCAATGCGCTTTCCAAGTGCGAGAAATGCATTTTTAGAAGATATAAAGAAATGCCTTAATATTTATAATAATTTACCTACAAGACAATAGTAAAGTATTTATATAGCTTCCATCTTATAATACATATGAACACAGCAAATGATAAAGATACCGATGTAAATCAGAATAATGATTTAGATAATCAGCAGACTGAAATGAAACCTGTAAAGGATCCTACAGAAAATCAGAGCAAAGCACAGACTCTTGATGATCTTCTTAGTAGCAATGGAGATTTGTATAATTCAATTAGAGGATTAGTAACTGATATTAAAGTGTTTGAAAGCAACAAATATAAAAACTTATCCGATTTCGGAAGAGAATTCGCTGCAAATTACCAGAATTATATAGCTAGTTCCCCTTTATCAAATGATCCAAAAACGCTTGGATTCTCAAGAGCTTTGGGTGCAATGCTAAACAGCCCAGAAAATGCAGATAAAAAGAAGGATTACATACAAAAGGTTATAAATTATATTTCTATCCCACTATCTGCCGAATACAATAAAATAGCCCCTCTAATGAAACCAGAAGATTACCAGAACATAGTAAGAGGTTCAATGAATGACCCTATGATAATGTTTAACCCATTCGCGCAAAATATGAAAAATGAGCTTGGCAAAGACAAAAAAGTAAAGAATGGGCTGATACTAAATGAGCTTACAACGGAGATAAAAACTGATTATGAAAAAGGGGACTACTCAAAATTGCCAGACTATTTTGAAAAAATACCTTATGATATGGATGTTTTTAAAAATACAGGCATGAAAGAGGATAACATAAATACAATGATAAAAGCACAAAATGATCTTTTTAGAGAGATGTCCGAGAAATTGACGGATGACACAAAGAAACAATTGATGGAAGCCCTTCTTGGTATAACTATGAGCGAAAGCTCCAAACAACTGTCAAAATTGGACGGGAATTCTTCCATGAACGCAGTTAAGGCCGCAAATCCCGATGCGATAACCGGATTGTACCTTGCACTTAATGCTGGTAGGTATAGAAATTTTGCGGATAATACTAGAAATGCTTACAGCCAGCAGCCGGCTGGTGAGATGGGCTACGATGTTGGGGGTGGACTATGAAAGTATCAGAATTTGGTTTGTATAAAGATTACTCCGTTTTTTTAAACGCCGACGGCAATTCAAGCTTTGATTATAATCAGTGGAATAACAATAGTGAATATAACGTAAGCAAATTTGCTAAATCTTTGGAAACAGAGATGGCTACTAAAAATATAGGAGATTTATTATCTAATGGTGAAATTTCTAAAATACAGGTTGCCGCAGAACTGCCTGGTGCAGAAGTTGTCGGAATGGAAGGCGACCTTTCAGAGCGAAGAAGGCTTGAACAGCTTCAGCAGGCAGCACTTCAACCAAGAAAGAGGCTAGGCCCTTTTGAACCAATTAGATTTGAGATACCTTTTGTAGGTGTATTGAAGACTTATGATAGCAATGGAAATCCTAAAATTCAGAAAATGTATAGAGTAAAAATAGAATGGGGATATAGGCTTATAGACAAAAAGCCGAATTATCATTATAATATGCATGACCTTGCTTTAGACATATTAAATAACGCAGCGATGAGAATGCTGCATCTGGGAAACCTTGACAGAAGGTGGTTCAATGACAAGATATATGCTGATGACCTACAAATGGAGCTGCTTTCTCCTTACAGATGGGGTGCAGATTATGCATACAGAAGCCTTGATCTAAGAGATAACGGCGTAAAATATAGAAAAGGATTTGCAACCAAAGCATTGACTGCTATTCTAGGGATACCTGGAGGATTGTTACTCGGCCCGAGAGTAAGTCTAGTTTCAACAAAACCTATGACTGAAGAGAGGGTAAGAAACCTTATGGCCATCCTTAACAATCAAGGGCCGAATGAGATGGCAAGAACAATGGAAAACAACTGAATATGACAAAAACAAACAATCTTGATAAACTGATAACTAGCGGGTCAAGCACCTGTTACTTCAACATGAACCCACAGGTTCCAAGCGATGAAGTATGGACAAAGGATCTTGAAAAGGCTTTGGGAATTAAAAACCCTGGTGAGGCTGTCTCATTTATAGGTATTAAAAAGGGCAAAAAAGGAAGAGACTATTACTTCCTAGATAGTGTTAATAAACTTATACCATTTACATCCAAGGTGGATGAAGAGAACTATAAAAAAGTTTACAACAGCATGATATCCGGAGTTGCATACATAAATCCGTCTTCTGTTGGGGTAAACCCCTCGGATTTTGTAAACTTAGATAAGGAAACCGGACCAGTCAAGAATAGAAATAAGGAGTTTTTAGGGATAATAAACCTTGATTATATGATTGGCCTTGAAAAAGGGAAGATAGGTCAGTACTTTAGGAATGGTGCTTATTTAAATAAGATACAGGAGAAAGATAATAAAAATATGATAATTCCAACTGCCAGATATAAAATAATAAAAAATATCGGACAAGGGGCTGGCTTAATCTCAAAAACCATAACGGATAAAATGGCTGATTATTACGGTTTTCCAAGGCCTAATCCGGGAGATAGAGTTGTGGGTATAGCGTATTTTGAGGATAGCGTATTAGGATACAAAAACAAGGCGCCGAGTGCATTTTCAATGGTTGTTTCTTCAACAGGAGATAAAATGCAGGTACCTCCTGTGGTTATAGATAGCCTTTACTTTGAGGTTATTCTTGGATTAGAAAGCAAGACTGGCAAAAGAGTAATCGCATAAACCCTTTATTTTTTACGTTTAAAAACAATTATTTTTAGTATATTGAATGGAGAGATTGCTTTTACCTGACTACAATAACAGCATATGCAATATAGTAAACGACGAACTCGCTGTTTTCGGTATAGAGAACGGAAATAAGAAGCTGGGTCTCGGCCTAAAAAAAGGCAGGAAAACCTCGCTGGTATTTCTTGACGGCTTCGGCTGGAACCTCTATTCCAAGTCTGATGCATTCAAGAGATTAAGTGCAATAAAGATAAGCAGCATTTTTCCTTCCAGCACAGATTCTGCTTCTGTTTCGCTGGTTTCCGGATTAAATCCAGGAATGCATGGGGTTATCGGCTATAAATCATTTATAAAATTGGCTGGTGCGATAGTTAAACCTCTGGAGAATACATATGCATCTTCATTCCATTCATTTAACCTGCTGAATGGGATAGGAAAATTAAACCAGATGTTTAAGGTAAACACAATATTCAAAATACTCTCAAAAAAGAAGATAAGGAATCTGGTTATAACGCCGGATTTTACTGCGAATTCATCCTTTAGTTCCCTCGTATTCGATGGAGCAACCGAAGTTATTGGATATGACAATATGTGGGATGCGCTGCACATATATAGAAATGCAGTATTAGATGACTCTATAAAATTTGTGCATATATATTTTCCATACATTGATACTATAGAGCACATGTATGGGCATGAAAGCATAGAAGCCATTGAAGCTGCAGAATATATAATAGGCAAAATAACAAAAATAAACGAGAACGCAAAATCCAATGTTATAATAACTGCGGATCACGGACATAGAAATGTAAGCAGGATAGTTGATTTCAGCGATAATAGAAAATTGATTAAAAAGCTTGATATACCGCCGTATGGTGATTCGAGGGCCCCTTTATTCAGGTCAAGGTACGATATAACCGAGGAATTGAGTGATTACAGCATGAAAGTATTTGAAAGAAGCGAAAGAGAGCTTCTGTTTGGCAGGATTAACAAGGATATAGAGGATATACTGCCGGATTATATGGGTGCAGCGATGGGCGATGTCGGCTTCACTTTTGATTATAAAATACAAAAAAGCAAAAAGGACAGAAGATATGGAAAACCGGTATCAAACCATGGTGGATTGTCCGCTGATGAGATGGAAGTGCCGGTCCTCACCCTTTAATCCTTTATATTTTAAAATACAAGCCGTAATAATCCAAGAGCCTCTTGCTGTCTATCTCTGATGGAGAACCGTCTATGGGAATTAAAGCTCTTTGTCTTCGGAAACAGTATAAAGTCTATTATGCTCTGCTTTCCTTCGGGATTTCATCTATGAAATTAAATGCATTGAAAATTTCATTCTGCTTTTTAAGTTCAGATACAAAACGTGAATAGCCCTCTTTATCAAATTCCAAAAAAACCCCTGTCATACCTTCGGTCCTATAACGAAAAACCTATATGTCTTTGCATTGTTTAAGAGGTCTTCTCCATTTTCTTTATGTAGAGGAATATCCTCTCTCAATTTCTGCAGTATCTCTATAGAATTAAATGCTTTATCGTTCTTGGTATCAAAACTGTCAACAGTATCAAAGAAATCCAAAATCTGCTCTATACCCCTTTGCATTTTTTCCTTGTTCTCTTCATTTAGAGTTATCCTTGATATTGTAGGTAACCTTTCAAACTCTTCCTTTTCATATATATTTGTTTTTAAATATACGCAACAATTAATAAAAAGTGCATTATATAAATAGGATATGAAAACTCTGGCATTAAAACTGCATTTTGAGATAGATAACAGTATTAAGGGCAACAAGCATGCGATAAAGATTATAAAGTTATGGGCGGATTCAGTCTTCAAGTCAGGCTATACTGTGTATATAACAAAGGGAATATGGAAAGGAAAAGTGAGCAACAGTTTTACTGTGGAAAGATACGATAAGAACCTAAAGCTTATAAATGACCGAAAATTTCTTGAAAAAGTAAGAGAACTTGCAGAGATGCTGAAACAGAAAGAGATAATAATAACTGCATACAAAACTGATATTAAAACAGTAAAATTACCAATAATATAATATTTTAATTAAAGGGTTATTAATAGATAATGCAAAAGAAAGTGGAGAATATAATATTGGCAGTTATACTGCTGATTTTCATACTGTATTTTGTACTTACATATAATATAAGCCAAGCACTAAAAGATATAAGCAGATTAGATATAAACTACATCCCATATATATTTCTAGCATGGATCCTTTTCACTGCCCTTAAATTTTTACCGTGGAAATTGACCATGTATAGGATAGGGGTAAAAATGCCGTTGGTAAAAAGCGTTCTTATGATGTATGCCTTCTTTGGATTAGGTATGGGAAGCGCCGGGATAGGACAGTTTATACCGCTTAGAGGACTTGACAAATTCAAGAAAAATGCAAGATTCTCGTCTATAAGTATAATGATCTTCCTTGGCACAACCGGTGGAATGGCTGCTATAATAATGGCATTGGTTTCATCTATAATACTTTCCAAGTTTATACTTTATCTGCTTTTCATATTTGCATTTGCATATGTGTTCTTAACTATACTAGGATTTGAAAGCCCATACACAAAGTTAACAGCATTCATAAAAACTCATAAAAGAATTAAACAGCTAAAGGGGATAAAACCGGCCTTAAACTACATTGAAGGGATGAGAAAACAGAGAAGTCTAATGGCTCAAAGGTATTTTCTCCTTGGAACTGTGTCGTTTATACCATCAATAATATTTGAAGCCTTGCTCCTAGGATTTATACTTGCGTCGTTCAATGTGGTACTTTCTGTTTGGGCAGTTATATTCATATTTACTGTAGGAGTCACCGTAGGGAATATATCAATGTTGCCTGCGGGTATAGGAACTGAGGACGTGTCATTGATTGCATTGATGCTTATTTTCAATGTTCCGGGTATACTAGCGATAGCATCACTTATAATATTCAGATTCCTAAATACTTTTATGGTTGTTTTGGCAGGCTACTTCACAATAGGATTACTGAATTTAAAGAGGCACAAGACATGAAAAAAATAAAGCCGTTGATAGTCTCGGTTAACTTTGAAAACGGAAGCGGGCTTGGGATAGTAGAACACAGCATAAGATTGTATAGGGGTATAAAAAAATACTCAAAAAATATAGATGTTGAAAAGTTAAGCCTTTTCAGTAACAGTTTATTTTATATGATAAATAAAAAGACTAGAAACCTAAGCCATAAAAAATTGAAAAAAGAAAAACTAGTACATACCAAACCTGATATAATACACTATGCTTCCCCAGGTGTGTTCATGTCAAGTCTCCTGATAAAACCTATTTTTAATTACAGAGCCAAACAGGTTGTAACAATACACGACTTGGACATGATAAATAAAATACCTAAAATAGGCATAAACAAATATACAAATAGTGATCTGTCCAAAGGCTCGCTGAAAATTATCAATATATTCCTACACTCAATGGAAAGACGCGGTCTTTTTCTGTCAATAAAGAATGCAGATCATATATTATGCGTAAGCGAAGAAACAAAAAAGGGCCTGATAAGAACTTTCAGTATACCGCCGGATAAAATTTCCGTTATATACAATGTAATAGGAAAAGAATTTAAAAGACTGCCAAAGAAAAACAAGAGTAAAAAAATAATAATTGGTCACTTAAGCAGCTACGCATATAATAAAAACGCCGGAGCATTGATAGAAGCATTCAAAAAGGTAAAATCAGATAATTTTGAACTTCATTTGTACGGCGCAAAACTTCCGTTTGATATATCCGATGATAAAAGAATAAAATATTTTGGACATGCTCACAATACAACAAAGATGTATAATTCTTTTGATGTATTCGCATTCCCGTCAAGGTGGGAAGGTTTTGGCATGCCTGTAATGGAGGCCAAAAAATGCATGGTGCCGGTAATAACATATGAAAAAGGCGAGCTGCCGGAGATAGTCAAAAGAAACACTGTCCAATTCAAAAATGTAAACGACTTAACTAGGATCCTTGAGAAAAGAGCCTGGAAAAAGGTAAATCTAAGGGCAGCTTATAATGACACTAAAAAATGCGAGGAAAGATACGTTATAAAAAAGATTGAAGAGATGTATAAAGAAGTAATGGAGGAAAACTAATGCTTATAGGCACGTCTACTTCTGCTCATCAGGTTGAGGGAAATGACAGAAACACCGACTGGTGGAATTTTGAATCGAACGGTAAATTAAAATACAAATCCGGTAGTGGCTGCATGCAGTACAAACTGTATAAAGAAGATATACAGATAATGAAAAAACTCAGGCTGAATGCCTACAGATTTGAAATAAACTTTTCGAGGGTAATGCCTGCTCCAGGTATAATAAACAAAAGCGCAATAAACCATTACAAATCTTTAATTGATGAGCTTAATAAAGCCGGGATAGAACCTATACCAACACTTTGGCATTATACCCTGCCAATGTGGTTTTATAATATACATGGATTTGAGCGCAGGGAGAACTTCTCATATTTTATAAAATACATTGATGCATTGCTTGAAAGCGGGTTGGATGTTAAGTATATACTAACTATAAACGAACCTGTTATATATGCATCCAAAGCTTATCTTTCTAGAGAATACCCTCCATTTAGAGGGTCTTATATGATGTTTAATAAGGTATTAAATAATATTCTAGCCCTTCACAATGAGGTCTACGATATACTAAAGGCCAATGGCTATACTGTCTCTTTTGCAAATAATTTTATGGAATTAAAAAGCGACGCCATTTTATACCCAATTACAAAGACTCTTGATTACATTTTTAACCAGAGACCACTTCTACAGACTAGATTTGACTTTATAGGGATAAATTACTATAAAACTATAGACGCACTAAGATTTCTGGGTTCTAAGGTAAAAAGAAGCAGAAAAAGACTGTGGTTTATAGACCCTGCTGGAATAAGAAAAATAGCCGAGAGAGAATATATGCTTTTTAAAAAGCCAGTTATGATAACAGAAAATGGAGTAGACACATTAGATGACGCATACAGGATAAAATTTATAAATGACCACTTTTCGGAGCTAATGAAAGCAAGGAAAAACGGTGTACCTATTCTAGGCTACCTTCACTGGTCTTTTATAGACAATTTTGAATGGAATTTCGGATATAATAGAAACTACGGGATTGTTGGATTTGATCCTGTTACAAAGAGAAGAATAATAAAACCAAGTGCTTTTGCCCTTAAAA
>JBBIPE010000014.1:0-20247 GCA_037443005.1 archaeon | reverse complement strand
CAGTCATTATGCAGTTCAAAAAGAAAGGTATTGTTCTTTTCTGTGTGTCCTCCAGGCTTTCACCGTTCGGTGGATTAACATCATAGCTTCTCCTCCAGAGATGGACCTGCTCTTCTCCATATTTATCTCCTGCACCATTTTTATTTAGTTAGCAATATATTAATTACTAAAAACAGATAATATTGTGGAAATAAGCCTGAAAAACATAACTAAGAGATTTGAGGGGAAAACAGTGCTGGATTCCATAAGCTTTGATATTAAAGGGCCAGGAATAGTAGGTTATCTAGGGCCGAACGGAGCCGGCAAGACGACTACTTTCAAGATTCTGGCAAGCCTTACAAAAGCGGACAGCGGTAAAGCCTCCATAAACGGCATAGACGTAAACAACTATAGGAATTCATTAAAGGAAGTGTCTGCACTTGTAGGCAGCCCTGAACCTTATGACAATATGACCATTAGAGAATTCCTGGAATTTATCGGTATGGTAAGATCTATTGATAAAAGTACAGTTGACAGCAGGATAATGCAGCTTAAAAAAGAACTGTCTCTGGATGATTTAAATAAAAACTGCGGGATACTCTCAAAGGGAAATAAACAGCGTGTTATAATTGCGGCGGTTCTGCTGCCAGATACGGATATACTTATACTCGATGAGCCAACTGATGGACTTGATCCGGCAGAAGCATACGACATAAAAAAAATCCTTATAAAACTAGCAAAGAGAAAACTGATACTTCTGAGCTCACATATTATAGAGGAAATAAAAGAGCTTTGCAGAGAGATAATTATAATAGACAACGGCAGGATAATAGCTTCAGGCACAACACGGGAGATAGAAAGAAAATTCGGGAAGAAGAAAGGCCTGGAAAAAGCCTACATAAACCTTGTCAGAGGAAAAAATGGAAACTAAGCCATTCCGCGCTTTTTTCACGGCACAGTTAAAAATACTAAAAAGCCAGATAATAGCTTTTTCATTTCTTTCCATGATACTGGTAACAGGATTCTCTTTTCTTGCCAGAAAGGGAGGATTTGGAACCGGTGAATTCTCGGAAAGCTTCGGGCTTATAGTCTGGATAATGATAGGACTTATAGCATCAAACATATCCGCAGGTTTGGGAGTTGACGATTTCTCAAAAAGAACCGGGCTAATTGTGCTTTCACAGCCAGTGGACAGAAAAACGATAATAATTGCAAGGATTTTAGCCTGTTTTACGTTTATGATTATCCCGCTTGCTTTAATATATGCTGCTGGTGCGATATCAGGTTTTGCTATTTACAGATATATCATGCCTAATATGATATTGTCATTTTTACTTGCATTACTATATACTTTTTCATTTATAGTCTTTGTAGCGGGCGTAGGTACGCTTTCAAAGGACAGAAGCACTCCACTGAGCGTCGGATTAACTGTATCCCTGCTTGCTGTATTCGTATTCGCTGTTTTCGGTAAACTGCTTGGGACAGAGCCATGGTTTTTCCTGCCATACGGCGGACTGATAATAAGCAGCATAATGACATTGCCTGTATTGCCGCATGTAAACCCTGGAAACTTCTTTTTCTATTATGTACCTTATCTTCTGGAATCAATAGTGATAATGCTTGTATACCTGTTTCTTTTTCTGTCAATTTCAATCTGGGGTTATACAAGGAGAGAGATTTAACTGTTTAAAATTATCTGAAATAACCTGTAAAATCCTTTAAATTTATAATCATGTTTTTGCCGGCTGCTTTTTCCATTCTGTTTCTTACTGCCATATCCAGCGCACTGAGTTTCAACTCGCTTATAATGCCGAAATTAACGCCGGTTTCATCAAGTTCCCTAAAAGAACTGAAAAGATTCCTTGCTATAGAAATAGGATCTTTAATACTGCCTAAAACGATTATCTTTGCACCCTTGAAGCCGTCAGCGTATTCTATCGGGACAATAACCGCGAATTTCTCTTTTTTATTCAGTAAAAACGTATATGCTTTTTTCATATCACTGATATTTTTTAAAAGAAACAATGGCGTTCTCGGTGAGTAATGCCGGTATTTCATACCCGGAGAGGCAACCTTTCCCGATTTTACAGTTTTGTTTATGTTTTTTGGTACAATGACTTTGCCAAAGACTTTCTTTAATTCTTCAACGTCCAAAGCGCCGGGTCTTAAAACTTTGTATGGTCTGTTGCTAAGATTTACAACGGTAGATTCCAATCCGAATCTGGATTTACCGCCGTCTATTATTACTGCCACTTTCCCATCAAAATCCGATAATGCATGTCTTGCCTCTGTAGCACTCGGGAAAGTTGAGATATTTGCACTTGGTGCTGCTATCGGAACGCCTGCTTTCTGTATCAAAGCAATGGCAATTGGATTTGAAGGCATTCTGATTGCTACGGTTTCCAATCCTGCCGTTACAATAGCCGGCATGCTTTTGTTCTTAAGAACAAATGTAACCGGGCCTGGCCAGAGTCTCTTTATTTTTGAAAGCAGTCCATTTGGTACAAATGCGATTTCATCTAGCTGTTTGAAATTGCAGATGTGAACAATTAAGGGGTTGTCGGCAGCCCTGTTTTTTACTCTGAATATCTCTTTACATGCGTTTTCATTGAATGCATTCGCTCCTATTCCATAGACTGTTTCTGTCGGGAAAACAACGAGCTTACCTTTCAGAATCTCCTTTGCTGCATACCCTATTTTTTTGAAATCTATGCTGGATTCGTCAATTCTTAAAAGCTTTGTCATACCCTATTCTAGAACACAGAACGAATATTTATAACATTAACAAAAGCGGATTTTCAGATAGTAACTCTATCTTACACATTAAAACAATATACGTTATATAGCGCTAATTTTTTTGAAATTAAAATTATTCATCAGCGCCAATCCGATTATAAGCACCAATATGAATACAAAAGTAAGCTTGAAGCCGATATTATCAATTGAGAGCCCCGCAAGTACGGGCAGGATTACACTTACCGCCATTATTATAGAAAAAAAGTAGCTGTTAGCTGCATTCCTAAATTTTTCATTAAATGACCTGCTCAGAGTTACAATGGAAAGAGGATATGCTAATCCATGCGGAATGCCAAGAATCAAAAATGCAATAATGAAAAGGAGCAGACTATTTGATGTAATAATAAATATTATTCCCAAAACAGTAAGACCAATCGTTAAATTCATCATAAATTTGATATTTCTTGCGGGTTTAAATGAAAGATATAATCTAGACAGAAAAGAAGTTAGGAAAAACGCAGAAAAGATAAGGGTTACAAGAGATAATGATATTCCAAACGTGTCCTTTTCATATATACCCGCAAATGCAACAATGACAGCAAATGGGATGGTATACGCAATTATGTTAAAAATAGCAGACCAAAAACCGTAGTTTGATAACACTCTTACTTTTCTTCTGTTATTCCTTTCAGTTGGAAATCTTATCTGCGGGGAAATAACAAATGATACTACCCCAAATACAGCAAACGCAAGAAAGGCCTGTTTTATAGTTATAAAATTTAGTAGCCAGGATTCTATAAGAGGCCCGAGTATAAGACTAACGCTCAATGCGACGGTATATAAATTTAATATTCTATCTCTTGTTTTCCTATCCGGAAAAAGACCAGCAGACGTTAGTATATTGGGCATTATAAACCCTAGTAAAATACCCATCACTGCGGAAAGGAACCAAATCGAATAAAAATTTGAAAGCCAGATACCTAAAAAAACGACCGAATAAAAAAGATTTGAAAGTATAAATGCATACCTTCTTAGAGAAGCAGACATTCTGGCATTAAGAAGCGCAGTGGACAGAAAAGTGGTAAAAGAAATCAGCGCTGCAATAAATCCAACCTCCGTCTGTGAAAATCCAAAGTAATATCTTACTAACAGTGGCACAGATGTGGTCAGCATGTTATTGCTTGCTCTTATTAGAAAGGTTATCAGTAATATGATTATTACCGTATGGATAAAAGAATATCTAACTGTTTTTAATGAATGTGGCATATCTCATTTATACTGTATCTTCATTATTTTAAATAGCACCCGCCATCTGTAAAGAACTAGCCATCCGATTCCAAGATATGCCATGCCTATAAAACTTGCCCCGTTCGGCCCGAAATACTTCGTCAAAAATACAAGTATAAGAACGAAACCGACTAGGAAATAAAGCAGAACTACAAGAAGAAATATGTTTTTCTTGCTTCTGCTCAATTCTTGGGTTATCATACTGAATTCAAATTATATAAGAAATCCTCACTAAATAAAGTATTTATATTTGTGTAATCACTATTAACAAATGAACAATTACAGAAAAAACGTCATAAAATATCTAAACAATAATGACTTCAAAAATAAAGAATGGGAAAAATTTGAAAGCCAGCTGAAAAGTTCCTTACATTTAGATTATAATTTGGGAGCATTACAGTGGATAAAGGATATTGCGGAATACCACATTAATGAAAAAACAGGATCGAAATACTGGATAGACAAGGCAAGAAGAGAGGGTATAACCTCAAGAAAGATATATGAAGCAGATTCAATTGATAGTCTGCTTGGCATCCTTGGAGAATCAGATACAAACCTGCTTAAAATAGAAAACGGCTACAGCAATTTCTACAAACCAAATAATATTAGTATAGTAGATCTTCATAAAAGTTCATCATCAGGAACAACTGGGCCGGCAAAGACAGTATATCATTCAGCAGATGCACTGGCGCTTTCTGCAGTGGATGAATACACTGGGATAAAAGCGCAGTTTCCGGTAAAAGAATTAGCTGGAAAGAAGCTCCTAACTCCCGGTCCAAAAGGAGCGTATCAGGTTGAACACAGTATACTTGCCGATCTTCTTGATATGGAGTATATTGGAAACTCATTTGAAACGAAGGGTTTGAAAATGCTAAGCAGGGAAGACATGGCCAATGTAATGCGGCCTGTGATCCAGAAAACAGTCAAGTACCTGCAAAAAGGTGGTATAGGCATGATGACAGGGGCCACAGAAATGCTTGGTATGCTGCCAAAAGATATAATAGAAAGGATTGATTTAATGAAGCTCTCTGGAACGATGATAACCGCTGATAATATAAGGAAATCTGAAAAAACCTTTGGGAATACGATAATACCAATGTATGGCCACTACGCCGGAAAATCGTCAATAGGCTTTTTGGAAAAAAGCACAGACAAGATAGTTTATTTTTCCACTTACCCTTTGACTGTTACTTACATAAAAGATGAAACAGGTAAACTGGCAGAATACGGCAATAGAGGAAAGATGGAGATGATAATTGCACAGCCGGAAATGCTAATAATAAAAGAAGAGGATTTTGTAGGAAGAAATAAAGGAAACCGTTATTTTAAAAGAATCGATGGACTTTCAAATCCAGCAAGAGATCAGTAATGCTCAAGCTGACGCTTATCAATTATCTTCGGTGCTTTAACCGTCTTTTTGTCATAAAATGGTATGCTTTCCTTGTCAGTTAATTTTACATCCAAAAAGCCAAGTTTCTTTTCCAATACATACTTTATTTCCATTTCTTCTTCTGAAAGCTTTTCTGAAACATAATCCAGAAGAGATTTTTTATCACTGTTAAATTTGTCCTTAAAGAAGTAAAAAGTTATTTTATCTAAGCCGTTCTCCCTTGTAATCTCAGTATACCCTTCACCAAGCCCAAATTTCCTTTCAGTAGAAGCAAGAACATTATCAATCAATAAATCATTAAGTTTTGAGACACTGAAAGGAGTAACTTTGTTAGTTCTTCCAAAAAACTCCATATAAACTGAATCTTTATCATAATCAAGGAATTTTACCTTTTCTTTCATGTTATAATTTATCAATGGAACATGGTTTTTGCCTTTGAAACCTGTACTTGTTATTATAAGTTCCCCTGTTTTTCCCTTTATTTCGTTTCCATCGCCAGGATAGCAAAGCTTATTATCACTCAATACTCCAAATTCATTATTATACCTCATAAGCTTAAACACTGATTTGTCTTTTGAGCTTTCATTCTTTAGATCTTCCTCCGAATATATTTTATAACCGACAACTCTTTCTGTGGAAGCAAGAAGATTAAATATTCCTTTAACAGGCAAAAGAGAATATAAAAGCTTACCTCTTTCAAGATCAAGAGCTTCTCCGCCAACTGCTACGTAGATATCAAGTTTTTCAGCTATGTTTTTCATAAGCTGGCTCTCTTCAGGTTTAAGATCATATATATTTTTAAACATAAGGGAAGGTAGGCCATGAAGAATTATTTTCTTATTCATCTCAGGGTGTGATAATAGTATACTCTCTGCATATTTCAAGCTATCAAAGAGGGTCTGCCCCGGACCAGGATTTATCTCTATTGAATCAGCGCCCATTGTTATAAAAGACATTCCAACACCGCTTATTGCCGGTCTAGGTGGCGCTATATTTATAAAAATCGAAGGCACAGCTTTAATAACAGAATAATAGGCGTTCAGAAAGGTATCTGAGAGAAGTTTAAGGTCATCTTCAGTTGCAGGAATCACTTTTGGTTTTCCAGTTGAACCAGAAGTAAGAAAGGTTGATATATATGCCTTTTTATGTGGTACAAAATTATAGAAATTATTATCAAAGAAGGATTCACCTGATATTATGGGTAAATTATCTAACATCTCTTCAAGATTTTTACTTTTTTTATCTAAATCTGCATAATCCTTGCTTTTGTAAAAGTCTATATGCTCTCTTGCATATAATAAAGAATACTTTATTGATGGTCTTAGCATATTTTAGCCACGAATTTACATTCGTTGTCCCCCTTTGCTTTACAGTAAATCTCTTCTACTTTATATTTTTTATCAAAAGCTAAGTTAAATAACTTTTCAAAGGCACCGGAAATAAAAAAGCATACAGGCATGTCACTTTTGCCAAATAGGGAGAGATAACTTTCCGGGATAGTGGAAGGATTTAAAGAGATTATTATATCTTCTTTCTCCATCATTATCTTTGGTTTTCCAAATCCAGAAGAAGATATTACGTCTATGCTAAAATCAATCATTTTATTTGGTGAATTATCAAATCTTTTCTTATAGTCTTTTATAATTGCATCCATACTATTATAACCGGCAGTATAAACCTCTTCTTTATTATACTGAAGTAATTTTCCCATTACACTTGTGAATATACTGCTACTAATTATTAAACCAGGTCTGCCCATCAACAAAAGCTGTCCATTCTGATTCCTTATATTGCCGGTTAAGAACATTTTATTCAGAAAATCCTGCTGTGACTGATCATTTGACATATATCCCACCGTCTGCTATCCTCATAGGTAACATAGATCTGTCATTATCCGTTCTCCTCATCTTTATAACCTGCATGCTCCTGTCAAAGTCGCCGCCTAAACCAGTATAAAATAGCTTTATCACTGAATCCGAAAGATATTCTCCACTGAAATAATTTAGATCACTGTCGGACGACTGCGGCTCTTCATCCGTGGCAATTGTAGTAACTTTAAGCTGTTTAAGCTGCATAACCATATCAAGCATGAACTTCCTGAATTTCTCCTTAGTTTCCATGTACATTGATATAGCGGAAAGCGAATCTATTACAACTCTGGAGACATTTTTATCACGCACGGCATCCAGAAATCCTAGATACTCAAAATTAACAGGCGAATTGAAAGATATAATTATTTTTCCTTCATTCACAAATTTCTCTGCGTCCTTTAAGCCTAGTTTGACCATATCTGCAATTATGTCATCTTTTGATTCTTCAAATGAAAGATACAAACCAGTTTCTCCATTCTTAGCTCCTTCATAAAGAAAGCACATCCCCATAAGAGATTTACCGGCCCCAGGTCCGCCTATCAAGCTTACGACAGAGCCTTTCTCGAATCCTCCCTCAATCTTCTCATCAAGCCCTAAAACACCAGTCTTCACTCTTCCAGTTTCCATAATATTTATAGATAATAATATAATATAAAGAGATAACTTATTTAAATAATTTTGTTATTTAATGATGATAAAAGTATTAGATAATTATTCATCAATTATTCGAGCAGATCTAAATAGCTATAATATTTTAATATTGAAGCAATGCAATACTTAGAGTATAAATAAGAAAAAAGGACAAAAGACTCAAGATAAAGGACTAGTAAAGAATCTATATTATTTTTCTTGCCAGATTTTACTGCTGTAATCCCTTTTCCTGCTGCTCATAATTAACTCTGATTTGTTCGCCAACAAAAGCTGTCCATCCCGGTTTTTGATACTATTTATGAAGGATGTCAGTCTTTGCCATCAGATTTACCATTAGAATCTGATTTTTTACCCTTGCCAGGTACATTCTTAGGATTACTTTTATCAAAAAGTTCCTTTATGCCTTCTACACCAACAGGAGTAGGTATGCTGAAACCCTTGCTGTCCGTCGGCACAAATACCATCAGATTTTTGCCGCTAAGGCTTATCTCATACATCATATTAAGCGAACGAAGCTGCATCGCAAACAAGTCTCTTTTGTACTTTTCACTAGCTTCTATCATCTTATCTGCAGCAAGTGACTCACTTTCGGCAAGCTTTACCCTTGCCTGTTTTTCTCTTTCTGCTACCGCTACTCTAGCCATAGCATCCTGTAAATCTGGAGGTATACTTACATCTCTTATTTCAACGGATATTGCTTCTATTCCCCAGTCGGTGACCCTATCTGCTATTAAATTTTTTACGTCCTTTCCTATGACATCCCTTCCTGCCAGCATTTCTGAAAGCTCAGTTTTTCCTATTACATCTCTCAAAGCTGTCTGTGCTGCAAGCTGAACAGAATCCCTGTAAATTTGGACATTAAGCACAGCACTTTCTGAATTTAGGATTCTCCAAAAAAGCAGGGCGTCTACATCAACCGGGACATTATCTTTTGTAAGTGTTTTTTCAGCCTTGAAAATAGTGTTTATAACCCTTAAATCCAGGGTTATTGGAGTTGTCTGTACAAATGGTATAATAATATGTATGCCCGGCCCCATTATACCGACATACTTACCGAATGAAAGCACTGCTTTCCTGTTCCATTGATTTACGATTCTTATCGAGGCTGCAAGCAAAATTAGGAAAAGTATTATGCCTATTGCCAATCCTGCATATACGTTTATTATCGACAGAAGGTATCCGACAATTGCAGGTATAAATATCACGAATATGATTCCTATAGCATCACCGTTGAAACTCTTCATTTGCTCGGCCATTTCTATTATTAACTATCCCTGTTTAAATATGTGTGACACCCCTCTAACCGCTAAAGCGTGTGGGCTTCCCCTGCTATTGCAGGGTATGTTCTAATTCCTTTGATTCCTGCCGATGACCTTATTAACATACTTGACGCATGTAAAATCCTGAAATTAATAAAGATTAAAAAAGAGAAGATAAACCTTGACAGAAAACTGCTATCTAAAAACCAGCACGAAATTGCAGAGCAGATCAGCAAAACTATAAGAGGAGTTGAACCATTTTTAGAGATAATAAAAGATATAAGAAAAACGCATGGGATATCCACAACAGAATTGTTTCGTGATTTAATAGGCAAGGAGTGATAAATTACAGAGATAATATCTCCGGCATGGATAAATTCAAAAAAGATCTTCTGATAATTGAGTTAAGGCTCAACATACTGTCATATAACCATGAAGAAGATATATGGAGCATTGCTGCAAAAAAAACTAGCTTACAAAGATAGAATAAATCCAATAGAAAACAGGTTATTTTAATTTTCTTCAGTTAAACATCATTTAAGATTATTTGTAATGCTTAGTCTAGTGTGAATTAAACATTTAATTGCATTAACCAAAGTTACAAAATATTGTTACTTAGGTTTATATATAAGAGAGAATATGAAATACTATGGAAACCCCCTTAGAACTGTTGCTTAAGAATAAAAAATATCTAGAGATAGCTAGGCTGCAAGATGAGGTTATATCCAGATTATACAATATAAACACAAAACTGACATTCCATGGTGGCACATCTGTTTGGAGATGCTATGGAGGTAAAAGATTTTCCTATGATTTAGACCTTTACATAAAGAACCGCAATGAGATAGAAAGATTAATAAGTAACGTGAGAAGATACGGGTTAACAGTAAATGAAATAAAAACGCGCGGCGGAAGCAGACCAATTATGTATTACAACGTCTCAAATTATAAAGCAAGTATAGCTCTTGAATTTGCACAGAAAAGAATTATGAAAAGTATACTTGCGACATATATAAAAACAGATGGCTCACAAATAGATATATTCTCGTTATCTCCTGAAGCTATTTTGTCTGAAAAGATTGAAGCTTACAATTCACGCAGAGCAATAAAGGACTTGTATGATATATTCATCCTTGCGCATACAGTAAAATTAAGTGAAACGCGTAGTAAGATAATTAAATTTATGTCAGAGATAAAGCAACCTGCTGATGAAAATACTTTAAAATACCTAATCTATAACGGACCTATACCGGATACAAATGAACTTATCGAATACATAAAAAGACGCTATGAAATACGTTGAAAAATTTATTGAACATTTTTCCAAAACCCCTGTCTTTTCGGCTAAAGACGCAGATAGATTTCTTATATATAATGGTGCAGGAAGCACTTATACAAAAAGGTTTATTTATATTATGATAAAGGAAGGGAGAATTTTCAGGATAGCAAAGGGGATGTACACAGTTTATGACAATGCTGAAGTTATCGGTTTTGCCTTTTCGCCGTTTTATTATGGTTTATTATACTCGTTGTCATACTATGATATATGGGAAGAGAGGGCAAATACTGAAATAGTGACTACACGTATAGTGAGAAGCGGAGAAAAAAAATCTTTAGACACAAATATTTCAGTATTTAGGATCCCCAGGAGGTTTTTTTTCGGGTATTCAATGGTAAAAGGAGATCTTTTCTATTACCCTATCTCGGATTTAGAGAAAACTTTCATAGATATAATATATTTTAGAATAAATATAAGACAAGAAACTATGAAAAAACTGGTTTCAAAATTAAATAAAAAAAAGCTATACAAATATGTATCAGTTTACCCAATTTCATTTAGAATAAAAGTTAAAAGCATATTTTATAAACATTATGCGAATAAGTAGTAACAGAGATTAATTTATAATAAAAAACTAGCCTACAAAGATAGAATAAAGCTCATCTACTTTCTCCCGAAAGTTTCTGTTGCCTTTATCCCTTGGTCTTTTCAGATTAATATGCACAATTCTTTTGATTTTTGTTGGCTTGTTCAACAGCACTATTATTTTGTCCAACATGTCAACTGCTTCTTCTATATTGTGGGAAGCCATAACGACTGATTTTGGCAGGCTTTTTCTGTTTTTAAGAACACCTATAACTGTTTTTATAAGGCTGTTGGCGATTAATTCATACAAAGAACTAAAAGGCTCATCCATTAAAAGAAGCTCCGGATTTGAAATAAGCGCCATTGCCAGCTCAACCCTCTGTTTCATCCCTCAACAGCACCAGGAAGATAAAAAACAAATAAGTAGATTGCGAATGGGAAAAAGGCGAGTATCGGAAGCGTCTGTAGTATATCTATCACAGGCATCAGTGCTCTATTCAAAAAACCAGATCTGGTTATAGCTATACCGGTAAAAAGTCTATAATAACGGAAAAGAACAGGGCTATGAGCATCCTTGTCCAGGAATAGGCAGTGTCTATAAGTATTGATAAAATAACTATTAAAATTGAATATAAGTTAGTTCATTTTTAACATTCTCATTATAAAAGGGCCGCTTTCTCTTGTGTATTCTGCACCCTCTTTGGATTTGAGATGCTCTGCGTTTCTATCACGAATAAATTCATAAGTACCTGATATTGGATCTAATAGAAACCTTTCTTTTCCGTTATCAAGCTCAATCCAAGCATGTTCGGCTTTTTCCCCGTTTTTTTCCACATAGCCCATGGTATAAAACGGCGTGAAACCAGTATTTTGCTCTTCCTTGCTAAGCACAAGGTAAAGAACCACAGCGAATTCATGACATAAAAAAGGGCCTTCCCGGATTACAGAACTTATACTGAATACTTTTCCATTCCTTGAAGATTCCTCTTCCATATAATGCAGATCACCTGGTGTCATAATCCCACTTTTAATACTATAACTATCAGAATATTCCATCATCCTGAAAAACAATTGCCTGTAGACTGATTTAGCCATGGAAACGGCTCTTTCAATACCACTTTTGTTAGCGATATTTTTCCTTGCACGGTTATAAATCGCATAAAATTCCGATTTTCCCGAGAAATCGTCAATAAGGATACCATACATTTCATTTATAGAGGATGTCTTTATCTTACCGTATTCGAGATCTGAAGATATATCCTTCCTAAGCCCCGCATTTAGCACAATGTCATACGGTTTTATTTTATCCGATTTATCAAGTGATAAGCGGTATTCTCCAGATATTAAATCGCTTAGGTAAATTTTATCTTTTTTTGTATTCTGAGATTCAATTCCCATAATTTATGTATAGAAGCAAATTAATATGTGACATCCTCCCACAAATAAATTCTGTGGGCTTCCTTTGTTTCATGCGCTCACCGCATCCTGCAAAGGACGTGTTTTACCGGTTCTCAGTTCTTTGATTCCTGCCCCTATCTGAGGTCTTACTGAATCTCCCTGAACGTTGCTTCTACTTTGTCCGAGGGTAGCTCTTTTGAGTATGTTTATTGCTGCGTTTATATCCCTGTCCAAATGCAATCCGCATCTGCTGCAGATATATTCTCTGCTTGAAAGCGGCATTTCCTTGATATTGCCGCAATTACTGCATTCCTTTGATGTGTCTCTTGCATTTACCTTTACTACTTTCATACCAGCGCTTTCAGCCTTGTATGATAGCATTTGAATGAATCTATTCCATGAAGCATTATGTATAGACTGTGCTAATCTAGGGTCCTTTACCATATTTTTAATATTGAGATTTTCTACTGCAAAAGAAGTGTATACTAATTTCACAAGCTTATCTGACAGCTTATGCATGAAGTCGCTGAACTGGTTGGTAATATTCTTCCATTCATTCTGCAGATGCAGCTTAGCTTTTTCCCTTCTTTTAGATGATTTCTTTCTCTTTGCTATTCTTTTCTGCCATAAAGCTATTCTCTTTGCTTTCTTTTTGAAGAACCTCGGCTTGGCTATCTTTGTCCCATCGGACAATGCGATGAAACTGTTCAATCCTAAATCTATTCCATGGGGTTTGTGTCCCCTACCTTTGTAGGATTTATATCTTGAATGGCTGTAAAGACTGCGTAGTATAGTTTTCCTTCCTTCTTTATAGTCATTGTCTTTATCTTTCCTTTTATATTCCTGTGCATTTCCATAGACAGCCTTCCAAGTCTTGAGACATGAAGATATTTGGTTTTCTTCTTATTGTTTGTTTCTATTGAAAACGAGCCGTTGTCCTGCGGGTATGTTATGCTTTTGTATCTGTCTACAGATTTGAATCTTGGGAATCCTGCCTTTGTTTTCTTCCCTGAATTCTTTTCCTTTACTCTACGAAAGAAGTTCTGGTATGCCTTCATTACCCTGATTATTATGTCAATTCTTGTCTGAGAATACAGCTTTAGGAAATCCTTGTTTTCTTCTATTGCTTCTTTTTTGAATTTATTTAACTTTGACATAGAGATTTTACTATTTCCATTTTTGTATGACTGAATAGATTTCTCAAGGAGTTTGTTGTATAATCTTTGTGCAAGAATAAGCATATTGTTTAGTTCTGCCTGTTTCTTTATGTCTGGATAGATCCTGAATTTATAGGCTCTTATTATCTCCATATTTCTTTATATTGTATTTTATTCTTATATATTTTTTCTTCGGTTAGCTCTCATCTCACGATTCAAATCGTTGGTTTTCCTGCTTACTTTTATAAAACTTATATCTTATTTCCAAAATCCAATATTTTCTCACCGTCTTTATACGCTCTGTTAAATACAAAAATTGAAGACATTGTAAAGGCTATGCTTATGATAAATGTTAACGTATAACTAGAATAAAATGATATAAACCCGGAAAGGAAAGCACCTGCAACCCCAGATAACCCTATTATTGCGGACCATATACCAATATAATGCGCTTCGAGCTTTCCAGCAATATTAATGTATATTATAACAGAAGCTGATATATTCCACAGTGCATACCCTAATCCTATAACAAAATAAGACAAAAAATTCAGGTATAGCATACTTGCAAGAATAAGCGGGGATACTATTGCAATTATATACCCTCCAGATCTTATAAAAGTTGACAGACGATAATAATTCCTAAGCAGATTCCTCGCTCTTCCCGTCATGAAAAATGTATATATAATAACCTGCCCAAAGGCATTAAGCAGGTTTATAAAGAATATCTCTGAAAAAGAGATCTTAAATGAGTAAAGAAACGGTATATAAGATGTATTGAAAAGGTACATCCCGAAGTTAACCAGAGCAATAGCAGCAAATATTGTGAATATCCTAGTTGTTTTCTTCCTTTTCCTTATGCCTGCAAGCTGAAGTATAAGATTATGGCCCGCAAGTATCTGGGGTAATCTGCTTATTGAGTTAAGTAAGGGGAAGATTTTATGCAGATTAGCGCTGTTTTCCGATTTTTTCCTCTTTGTTTTTTCATCTTTAAAGAAAAATGGCACAAGTATTATAGAGATTATATTAAAGGACAAGAGGATAATAAGATACCTTGAAACAACATCATTGAAAAGGAGAATACCTGGGATATAACCTATTATATTACCCGCTATATTCAAAAGGCCATATACACCGTAATAGGATCTAAGTATTACGCTTTTTCTCCTTTTCATTATGACTATGTTTATAGCCGGGGAAGATGCAGTTAAGACAAAGGCATACGCAGCATATGAGATTATTGCAAGCATTATGCTGTGAACAAGATACAGTAGGATTATCAGAGGAAGAACGCCTATAACAGAGAACAGCACAAAATTCCTTAATTTCTTTATCTTCTGTGTAAGCTCCCCCCATATCAGGGAAGCGGGTATTACCGCCAGTTCATATGCGGTTGTTGCAAGGCTTACATCTATGACGTTTCCGTGCAGCCCCAAGATATATAAAGGTATTATCACGCTAAACCCGGATGACACCGCAGCTATGGGGAATATTATTGAAAGCCAGTATTTTTGGTTGAGCATATTATGGTGTGATATCCTCCCAACCGCTAAAGCGTGTGGGCTTCCCTTGCTATTGCAGAGTATGTTCTAATTTCTTTGATTCCTGCCTCTTTCTGAGGTCTAACAGAATCTCCATGAGCATAACTTCCCTGTTTAAGGGTATCTATTTTAAGTATACTTATTAAGGTATCTGTATATGTATTTTTCCGGAATTCATTGAACTTTGACATAGATATTTTACCTTTTCCATTCTTATATAACTGAATTGATCTCTCAAGTAGTTTGTTGTATAATCTTTGAAAAAGAATGAGTGTATTCCTTATTTCTGACTGCCTTTTTATGTCTGGGTAAATTCTAAATTTATAGGCTCTTCTTATATCCATAATTTTGTTTTATCATTCCATTGTTATATTCTTTTCTTGGGTTAACTTTTATCCCGCTTATAAAGAATGTGGGATTTTCTACTCCACATTTTTAAGCCTGCTGGATTTTCTTTTAACCTTATTAAATATTAATATAACTAGAGGTCTATTTAATAATATGGGTAAGTCTTCGCTTGAAGATGAGTTGCTTAGAGATTCAATAAATCCAAAAATAAACAGAGAAAGAGTAGAGAACATAAAGAAAGTAATGACAGAAGTTAAGAGGCATTTTATTCCGTTTAATGATCTAGTAAAAACTCCTGCATCGATAAAATACAAGAACTACAATCTTATGTGGAACAGAGACAGCGCATATTCTTCCTTTTATATAACAAAATTTATAGAAAACAGCAAAAAAAGCGGGCTTTATGATTTACTTAAGGATGATATAGATGAACTGGTGGATTTGAATTCCAAACTTATAAATACACTCTGGGAGGGCCTGAATTATGAAATCAAGAAGATCTGTATGGACGGATATGAGAAGGATATAAGCAAACCTGAATCAAAACTTGGAAAAAACCATGTCCTGTCAAGATTTGATTTAGATTACAGCGGGATAAAAAGGGCAGCGAATGATTCTAGAGAAGCGATTACAACCAGAAGCTGGACTATGCAGTACGACTCAGCTCCGTTGATATTAATGGCAACTGAAGAGTACATAAAGGCTTTTGGAACAGATAAGATAGGTAGAACTAAAGATTTAATCAATAAGAATTTGGATTTCATTGTCAATTATCTGTACAATTTTTATAAAACGCCATGTGCGGACGCATGGGAACAGTATTATTACTATCAGAAAGAAGACACGGTAAACGGCCCGAGCTACGTTGGTAAAACCATAGACTGTTATATGGTAGCATCAATTTACAGAGGAATAAAAAGTGCAGATGAGATAGCAAAGACTATAAAAGTAAATATAAATAAAGTAAACACAGATGAGATACTAGATTTTATAGAATCCGAATTTGTAATAAACAACGAGAAGAGAGGTACTTTTCTGGCAAAATCAAAGATAGAGTTCGGAGAAACTATGCATAGTATAGGCGCAGAGGAAATAGAGATATTCAATAACTTTATACCGGATAAACTGAATAAATACAGTGAAAATACGCTTAAAGTGATGGATTCAGAACTTTTTGATGGAGAAAAATTGCCTATAAGATCCAAATTTTTTGGAAAGAACAGAAACATAATCGATAGATACTTTGGAAGGGGACAGTGGTTTCATCTTGGACTACAATATGCAATGTACCTTAAAAAAAGCGGCAATTACGATAAAGCGGAGGATATAATAAGATATGTGGAAAATAAAATCGGAGATGATGGATCTATACCAGAACAGGAACTAGTTGAAAAAAAGCGTGTTAGCGATCCAGATATGTTCTTTGAAAGAAACAACAACAAGACAATAGAATGCCTTTTTTGGGCTGAAACCGCATATCTTGCCGCAGCTAGTATGCTTTAAATATCCAAAGATAAAATAAATAATATATGATAAAAGAACAGATGGTTATAATAGGTTTTGACGGCTCTAAATACTCAGATAAGGCCATAGACTATGTGATTAATCATTTCGACAGGAAAACATCTATAGAACTTATTTATGTGGAGGAATCCATAACGCCTATTTACTTATCAAGCCCCAGCCTGTTTGTAGATACAGATATAATCAAAAGAATAAAAGAATCAGCAGATAAAAAATTAAAAATAAAGACCGATTATATAAAAAAGAAGGGCTTCAAAGCAAATTATTTATATAAAGAAGGAAGTGCCGCAGATGAGATTATAAAGGAATCAAAAAAATCAAACGCCTCAATTATAATTATAGGCAGCAGAGGAATGGGAAGATGGAAAGGATCAATTCTTGGGTCCGTAAGTCAGGCTTTAGCAATAAGAAGCACAACCCCTGTCCTTATAGTTAAATAGTCTACGATTAGGGGAGGTACTCCCAGAGGATGCAGTCTTTTCCATTAAAAAAATGCTTTACTTTTCCTGCCTTCTTGAAGCCCTCTTTCTTGAGAAATTTTCTTGCTTCTTTATCTGAAACGAGAGAAAAAGACAGAATATTCTGTATTTTTGTTTTAGATGCATGATTTAATGCAGCTTTTATAATTGCAGCCCCTACACCCTGGCGTCTTAAAGTTTTAAGTACATATATATAGTATACCAAAAGCAGGTTTTCCCCATAATTAAGCAAAGCGCATGCTCCAAGTATATCTTTCGTCTCTTCTGCATAAAATATACTGTACAGATTTATGCTCTTACTGCTCCCCTTATTTATAAAGTAAAATCCACCTCCGAATCCTTCTTTAAATCTATCCATAAACCTAAAAATTTTTATTTTTTGCTTTTGGCTATCAGCTGATTTTATCTTAAATTCGGGTTTTTCCTTTAGCTTAAATTCCATAAAAGGTATAATTGCAGAGCATAATATATAAAACATTTAACCTTGAGAAAAGCGTAAAATATATAGATAATTTACTATTATTTAGTTAATATCAAGTATTTATATTATGGATAATCTATAAAATTATTGTAAATTATGAAAGGTTACAATTACTTTAACGAAAGGAAAGAAGAGAGGGAAACGGCTGTTTCACTTGATGGAATTGTAGAGAAAAAAGTGGAAAAACTAGCTAAAAAGATTGAAAATAGCGGATTTAATTATATTCAAGACAACAGTAACACGAAAAAAAATGAATATGAGATATTTTTCGGAGGATACCAAAATAAATCCGATTATTACAGGTTAAGGATATCTGATATTAAATATCAACGGCAAGATATAAAAGATAGAGAAGGAAAAACCATAAAAAGCAACATAAAACTTGAAAAATTAATCAATTTTGATGAAAACGATGCAAGCTATGAAAAGACTGATAACATATTTACTTTAAACGATTTTAAAAGCGATTCAAGAAAGTATAATAAAAATATAATAAAGGCATACAACCAACAAAAAGACAATGAAATGCCAAAAATAAGAAACTACAACTTAAATAAGATTATGCTTTATTCCTTTGCTGCAGCATACGGTGCAACAGTTGTTTCTGCTGTGGATAATACACAATTAGTGAACAATGCATATTATGGTTTCCTGCATTTAGGTATGCTCTTTGTGCCATTTCTACCGCTGCAGATAAGCAAAAAAACAAGATCTGCCTCACAGTTAGTTAGTCTGGCTTTGGTTTCATGGGTTGCAAACAGTATATCATATTATCCTATAGGTATATTAATGGGACATACTGCCAGTAATATTGGAGACATGTTAAATTGGTATAAGTTCCAAATCGGTCTGGGGAGCGGAAGCTACATTGACAAGTATGGTCCGATTTCCCTTAAGATAAATTCAACTACTAAGGCATTTTCTTACTTAGGACGTCTGGGGCTTGCAGCCCTATTTGGAAAAATAAGCGGAATAAAAAAATTGAAAACGGAGGTTAAAAATGGAAAATAAACTTGAAGAGGTTATAGGAAAAAACAAGTATGTGGATGTTTCAGATATGCCAAAAAAAGATGAGTTGGCGAAAAATAAATTAAAATTCATCGATGAAAATGAGTATATAGATATTACTGCCGCAAACATGTCCAATTTTAATCCGCTATACGCAGAGTATGCACGAAATCTGATTACGAAGAGAGATTTTAAATCCGAGTACAGTAATATAGAAAAGATAAATATGATCTTACCGGAAAACTGTGTGAAACCTGTTGTGTTTGTGACTGATAATTCAATATCTAAAGGTTATATCCGCGGTTATTTGGTAGAATTAAACGGAAAGGATATTAAAGATATGCAGGGTTACATAAAAGACATAAAGAAAAAGAGGTATTTACCAGCCAAAGGGGAGATAGAAGATATTGAAGGCCAATTATTGTACATAAAGGAGAAACTTATAGCAAAGGGAATATATGATACGCTTCCTATAGAAACCTTCTCTGCTGATAATTTGTATATTAACGAAGACAAAAAAGTGTTAATAATGAACATGAACTATGCTCTTACATTCAATAAGAAAAACGAAAAAATAATAGATTCGGGGCTTGAAAAAACTATTAAACACCTTGAAAAAGTAAGGACAAAAAACGAATATAAAGATATTCACGGAAAACTACCAAATTCATATTGATTATTTGTTATTTACTTAATTTAGCAGATAATTGACATCTAAAAAGAGTATAATTTTAATATTTAATTTAAAATTCTAGCATACTATCTGTAAGTAAGTGTTGATTCTAGAAGAGACATTGCAGAAAGAGTCTGATTAAGATATAAATCTGAGGTAAATGCACTAATCATGTATAAGTATCCTCCTCCAACAGAGACTACTGATATTGCTTCACTTTTTGGAGTCAGAGAGGATTCATTAATAAATTGTATTCCTTCAACTGCGGGATATCCTGCCAACTTTATACCTGTGGTTATCAGCTTGGATTCATTGAATATAAAATTTGGATACTCCTGATTTAGTGAATTATTAGTCTTTAAAACTGATATATAAATTGCTGTGGCATTAACTTTTGGCCCACCTACAACAAGAGTGCCATTAGGATATTTTATATAATGTTCTAATGAACTTGGAGTTAAAATGGCTGAGAAAACGCCATTTGAACTCTGATTTAATGAACTATTAACTATTGTCCAGTTTTTCGGGTAGCTAAAATGTACCGCAGAAGAGAATATATTCACATTTGATGGGACTAAATATCTGCTGACTACAAAAAATATAA
>JBBIPE010000013.1:0-20451 GCA_037443005.1 archaeon | reverse complement strand
AGATGGGAGAAGATTATACTAATTATTACCCCTCTCCTAAAGTCCTCTTTGTACTGGTTCACAGCCATTACAGTTTCTTTCCTATCAAAAATCTTCATTATTGACATTAATTTCTGCCTTTTTTCAATGCCGAAAATTTTGATTTCTGGCTCAAGATAATCTACAAGGCTCTTTCTAGCGCTTCCGTGGTATTTTCTGGTTATCTTCCAGAAATAATCAAGTATGTCCTTTGGAACTTCGCTGTCAAAGTCTTTCTCAAGCCTCTTCCTGATTTCTGCGTCGATTTCTTCGTCAGTTTCCTCTGCTGGTAATTGATCTATTCTGCTTGGATGTGCTTGCCTGCGGACCATGCTGATTTAATGAGTTTTACACCTAAATATAGTTAACATAATATTAATGCTGAAACGCATGCCTATAAGTTTTTATGTAAAAAATACTAATAAATAACATGATCAGCGAAAAATTAAATAATTACTTTATAGAGGCTTTCAATGATAACTGATACAGATAAAGAAGAACAGATAAGCAAGGCGTATATAAAAGCCGTTGCTGCTAATGCGGGATACGTATCTAATTTTTTAGTAGAAGAATATGGCGTCGATGTACGCATAGAAAACGTTGAAAAAGACGATAATGGAAAATTTAATCACGTCGGTATGGTGCTAGATGTGCAGACAAAGGCAACGACAAACTTCAGAGACATTGGAAATAATTTTTCTTATGAACTAAAAAATGACGCGTATAATAAACTAGTGGCGGAGGCTGTTACCATACCAAGAATACTTGTTGTTTTGTTCTTACCCAGAGACGAGGGCTGGGTAGAACAAACAGAAGACTATCTAAAATTAAAAAAATGTGCGTATTGGACATATCTAAAAGGTGCCACGCTAGCTCCCTCAAATAGATTAGAAAGCTCAACTGCGGTCTATCTAAAAAAGACCCATATCTTCTCTGCCGAAACTTTAAAGACAATAATGGCAGAAATAAACAAAAAAAAGGGTGATTTAAATGCATTATAAACTTGACAACGTAAAAAAATATCTTGAAGCCATGGGATGGAAAATCGAAGCTTTCAATAAAACTTTAGATAAGGCTAATTTAGAATTAGATAAAAAAACATTTGAAGTATTTCTTCCAAATAGGGAGGACTTTATAGATTACAATGAAATGATTAAAATTTTATTAGGACGATTAAGCGAAATAGAGAATAGGCCTAGTTTTCAAATAGGTGAAGATATAAAAGGCGCTGGCGGGGAGAACACAATCAAAATAAAAATCACCGGAAAAAAGTTTTCCGATGGTAAAATCCCATTAATTTATTTCTCAGAAGCAATACAGAATATAAAAGACACTTTAATTTACGAGGCTTGTTCACAAATAAACCCAAAAAGTAAATATGGCCGGCCATATTCAGAAGCCAGACAGCTTCTAGACAATTGCGAATTTGAGCGTTTGGAACATGGTAGCATTATTGTGGATATAAAGGTCCCATCCAATTTAGATATAAAAAGTTCCAAAACGCAAGAAGAAAGAGAAAAACTAAATAATCTAGGAACAAAAACAATCATCGGGCTAATTAGCGGTATAAATGCTGTAGAATCGCTACCAACAGAACAGATCACAGCTAAAAATTTAAATAAAAATGTATGCGAGGCTATATCAAAATTATTAGGCGGTGAACAAGAGAAATTATCACTTGGAATAGAAGCTAACTTCGACGTCGCAAGCAAAATAGAAAATAAACCAAAAGTTTATCCTACAATAACTTCTTCAGAACATTACCAAAAATTTGTTGACCTCGCCAAAAAGTTAAGTGAGGCGAAGGACGAGGGAGAAAGCGTGATAAAAGGAGTTATAATTAAATTACAATGGGAATCGGAATTAGAGGACGGAAAAAGACAAGTTGTAATTTATTCAAAAGAACGAAAAAAAAGAATATACATTTTCTTGAATAAAGATGAATATCAAGAGGCCTGCGACTTTCATAGAGATAAAAAACAGATAGAAATATCCGGAGATTTAAGCAAAGCCGGCACTCGCTGGGTTTTAAATAAACCACACGACTTTAAAAGTTTGAATTAAACTTATTGTCCATTATATAAATCTATATTTTTCTTATAGCCTAGATACATATTAAGAGAATGACTTATTAATAAAGATTAATTGAAATATGAAATGCCTGTCGGTAAAACAGCCGTTTGCAGAACTGATTATAAGCAGGCGGAAGAATATAGAGCTACGCAACTGGAAGACCAATTATAGAGGGGATCTGCTAATACACGCATCAAGAGTGCCAGACGGCAGGGCTATGAAGAAGTTCGGCTTCGAGAAAGACGATTTACCACTTGGGGCAGTCATAGGAAAGGCCAAGCTTATAGGGTGCAAGGAATACAGAACAAAGGCAGATTTCGCAGGCGACAGGAAACTCCATCTCTCGGTGGATTATACAGGCGAACACGTGTTCGGATTCATTTTGGAAAGTCCCATACGCTTCAGCAGACCAATACCAATAAAAGGCAGGCTCGGCTTATTTGAACTGAAAAGCAAATATATGGCCGACAAAATTTCAAAAGAGCAGAGAAGCTACAACATGTCCAGGATACGCAGCAAAAATACTGGTCCAGAGCTCAAGCTAAAGCCTGTAATGAAGAAGCTTGGGTTTGCCTACCAGCCGAAGATGCATGGACACCCCGACTTTGCCAGCAAAAAGCTCAAGACCGTTGTCTTTGTTGACGGGTGCTTCTGGCACGGCTGCCCGAAGCACTATAGAGCTCCAAAGTCAAACATGGAATACTGGCAGAATAAGACCCACAGAAACGTATTAAGGGACAAAAAGACAAATAAATTCTATATGGAGCACGGCTGGAAAGTTGTGCGCATATGGGAGCATGATTTGACATGAGCAGCAATATTTTGAAAGCGATTTCAAACATAGCGGCATTGAAGGAAAATAACCTGAAGAATTACTATGCAAGATCTTCAAACAGAGCGAATCAGGTTGGAGAGCATCTTGAGATGTATTTAAAAGATGCACTTTCTGGCACATTCGGAAAGCCGGAGGATGTACGTGAGCGCATATATGCTGATGTTTTTGCCTACTCTAATAGTCAAAATCATCCCCCGGACATGATAATAAAGAACGGAGATGCAATTGAAGTAAAGAAAATCGGGGGCAACGCAGGAGCCAGCCTTGCTCTAAACAGCTCTACTCCAAAAGACATGCTGCATTCAAATGATCCTAAAATCGATTCGGAATGCAGGAACTGCGACGGCGGACACTGGAGCGAAAAAGATATTTTTTATGTAGTCGGCTATGCAAAAAAGGAAAAATTAAGGTACTTGTTTTTTGTGCAAGGCACCTGCTATGCTGCAGCATATTCTGTTTATAGCAGTGTGCAGGAGCCATTAAAAAAGGAAATTGACAGGATAATAAGAGAGAGAGGCCTTGCCACAGGGCGGACCAATGAGTTAGGCAGAATAAACAACGTTGACCCGCTGCGCATAACACAGCTCAGAGTCCGTGGAATGTGGCAGATAAAAAACCCACTGATGCTTTTTGAGGATGTCTGCAGGCTCGGCAATGAGACATTTGCGCTGTTTGCTGTCATGAACGCAGACAAATATAAATCATTCCCTGCTGCCGACAGGAAAAGACTAGAAAAAACCATGAAAATCGAAGTTAAAAACATCAGCATAAAGAACCCGAATAATCCTGCTAAAAATATGCCTGCAATTCTGATTTCATTCAGATTCTAGGTCTTTTTTTATCTGCTTCGCTATCGCTTCCGCCAGCTTTACCGGCACCGCATTTCCCACCATCGCATAGCCCTTGTCAAGGGTGTCATAATAGAAAATAAAGTCGTCTGGGAAAGTCTGTATCCTTGCGGCCTCCCTTATGCTCAGCCTGCGCACATCGGCGCCGTTTCCGCCATTGAACTCCCATTTATCAGGTCCAAGCTTTACCATTTCCGCAGAGTCAGGATGAAGCGGGGCATGCCTCCCTCCCGCCTGTATAGTAAATGAGCACTCATCCCAGCACCGCCTTCTGTTTCTCGACATGAAAATCGTGGAGAATCCGCCGACCATATACTCATGATTCGGCACCTCAAGACCTGCATTGGGCTTGTTCCCTATGCCAGGAGCAGGCTTTGGCAGATCTCCTATGGCTTCCCTGAGAGTCACAGGCTTTGTTTTTTCCAGCCTGCTGAAATCAAACTTCCTGCCGAGGTCATTCCTGTATCCGATGACAAAAACACGCTTCCTTTCCTGCGGCACTCCGAAGTCCTTTGCGTTCAGAAGGCTGTGCTCGACACTGTACCCTGCGTTTTCAAACTCTGCGACTATTTTTCTGAATTCGCCTATATGCGCAGATGATATTATCCCTGCAACATTCTCGGCTAGGAAGAACTTTGGCTGCTTATCCCTGAGAACCCTCAGATATTCATAGAACAGCTTTCCTCTCGGATCGTTTATCCCCCTCATTGACCCTGCAAGGCTCCAGCTCTGGCATGGAGGACCGCCGATTATTCCAGTAGAATCGGGGAGGTCATCTGATTTCACATCGACAATGCTGCGCCTGTCAATTGCTATTTTATGGTTTTTCTCGAATGTCTCCCAGCAGCCCTTCCAGTTGTCGTTCGCATAAACCAGCCTGAAGCCTGCATTCTCAAACCCCAAGTCCAGTCCCCCTGCTCCTGAAAACAGCGATGACACAGTAAGCTCTGATGGCATGTTCATTCTTTATCTCCCTTCTTATTGCTTTCTTCTTTCCTTATAAGCTCAAGCACTGCCACATTCACAAAGTGCTTTTTGCTTGCATACTTTACAGACGCAGATCCCTTACAAATTATCTTATCGACTCTCTTTAAAAGCTCCTTGTTTATCTTCACTGTTGTGTTGTCCATATTGAGTTACTTATAGTAACTATTAGTTACCGTAGTATTTAAGCTTTCCTTGAATTGCTGGAGAGATGCAGGCAGATTTCTGTAAAGCCAGTTTGCGAACTTCAAGTATTCCCTTGTTTCCGTTTCAATGTAGTCTATGATTTTGCCGTATTCCCTGCTGTTATACCACTCCGGGATTATGCTGCCGTTCCTCGGCTTGCCGGTTATCTTGTCAAGTGCCGCTCCCTTGAACATGCCACCGTTCATTATGACACCGGTAAAGAACAGGTCTATGTGCGGGCTGTTAAGTATGTCTATCATCGGAAAGCCGTAGTATATGCTCTTGTACTGCAGGAAGCTGTGCTCAAACCTGAGATTGTAGCCGAAGGGCACGAAGTTCCACAAACCTTTGAGCATCCCGCTCCGGCGTATGAACTCCTCTATGATCTCCTTCTCGCTGTACTCCCATTCCTTGAGTATTACCAGCTTTCCAACAGGTCTTGCCATCCAGTCAAGCTGCTGGAACTGTATGGTTATGATCCTGCTTTCCCTCGGGTCTATGCCCGTTGTCTCTATGTCAAGATAGTAGTTTGCCATTTTATTCTCTCACCCCGAAAGCCTCTTTCAGAAGGTTAGCCTTCCTTTCCGTCAGAGGCTGTATTTCCTGCCTTTTTATAAGCCCGAAAAAGGCCTTCCTCTCGTTTCCAGGCAGGTAGAAAACCGCAAGCTTCCCGATTAGCACGCTCTTCACATGGACGTACCTTTTCAGGAACCTGAACATCTTCGAGTCGCTTCTCTGCGATATGAAATAGCCGTCGCCGGCAAGCCTTGCGAGTATAAGGAAATACCTGCCGTTGACATGCGAATGCCTGTTCGTTATGTCCCTAGTCCACCTTGCTATTGTGCAGTATCCGACGCTAAGCTTTGCAGAGATCTCTCCTTTTTCCATTCCCTGCCGGGCCATTGACCTGGCCTTCCTCTTAAGCTCAATTGGGTAGGGCCTGAACTTACTGGACTGTGAGGGCGGTATCCATCCGGTAATGGTCTTTATGTTTATTCCCAGCTCGTGGGCTATCTGCGGTCTTGACAGCCCTTTTCCGTAAAGATCTACGGCTTTCTTCCTTGTCTCCTCGCCGTACTTTACAGGCTGTATTCCGAGATGCCTTGTCCACTTTGCCAGCGTGGCTTGGGGCACACCTATTATGGCTGCGATATCTCCTCTTGGCATTCCCTGGGAAGCCAGCTGCCTTGCCTTTTCTTTTATTTCTGCGGGCCAGTATTTCATACTGATTATAGAAAAAGGCCATAAATACGCCTGACTATCGTTTGCCAAAAAGAGCTATATTTTGATGGGAGAAACCATAGGTACCACTTGTCGGAAAGCTCAACTGGTGGCTTATAGCTTAAGGTTTACGGGGCAGATTTGCCAAAAAGTGGATGT
The DNA here is from genome assembly GCA_037443005.1 of archaeon. Taxonomy (GTDB): domain Archaea; phylum Nanobdellota; class Nanobdellia; order Parvarchaeales; family Parvarchaeaceae; genus Parvarchaeum. Next base: position 14,127 of record JBBIPE010000013.1, on the reverse strand, counting down.
CTATCTACTGAGTTTTGGAAATTACCTCCACAACTCCGCCACCGCCTGCCCCTACAATGCCGGCCTGTAAGGCTTCTTTTCCATAAGGTATCGCGGAGTAATTGATCGACTGCCCTTTATCTGAAATTAAGCCATGATTTTCAAATCTTTCTGATATGATTATTAGTGGAAAAACCCCACTGCCTCCATTGACTAAATTATTTCCAACCGCATTAAAATCAGCGCCGCCGGCGCTGTTTAATAGACTTAAATTAAAGGTGTAATTTGATAAAGTAGAATTAACATGATTGCCTTCCACAGCTAGTGATTCTTTAGATACTCCACTTGTATCTCCGCAGCCATTCAAATGACAAAGAACGTATGCTTGACCTGGTTCGGCCAATGTTCTACCACCATCGTTTGCACTATTATTCTGTATACTAGCACCACCACTACCCGCATATGAATGAGGAAAACTACCTCCTTCTCCTTTTGAATACCCTAAAGAATTGCCTCCATTACCTATATAATTCTGATCATAGATCTCACCTTTGTTAAAAAAGTAGCTAAAATTCAGAAATACTGGCTTTTCCATAAAGACAGTACCGGAGTTAATGAAGACTTCTCCATTTGATAGATCGGAGTCTAAAGTAAAATTTGCATTATTTATTATGTCACTTATATTAACTGATGAATTACCTTTTAACTCAAAAGTATTATTTATAATAATACCTTTTGCAATTAGTGTTACATTGTATAGATCTACTGGATTTATTACATTTACCCATTCAGAAGTACAAACAAATTTCGAAGAATTTGTTAGAGTTATATTATTATTATAACAAGTCTGTGCTTTCGAATTATTAACCAAAAAAGGTAAAATAATCCCGATTAAGACAAACAGCAATACCCACGTTAATATTTTTTTCGTCATATAAATTTTTAACAGAATTAGAATTAGAATATCAATAATATTTAAACTTTTCTATTTTAAAGTAGAAAAAATATACAATATATATGGTAGTAGGAGAGACCAGAGACACCACCATTTCCTCTGGAAAAAATTATGGCGTTTGCGCGGTGCCTATTCAAAGAATAAGGATAAAAAGTTCTTTAGGAATAGAGGTACATTTCCTTTGGAGGGTATTATTATATTTTTATTATAATTCTATATAGAATATAGAATATAGTAATAGATAAAATCAATAAAATAATTATAATAATATTTTTCCATAAGAAGTATAGGTCTCTCTGTGATTTTATTTAAATTAAGTTATATAATAAAATTTATATAACTCCAATTTCTAATAGTATTTAAATGCTGAAAGAGTATTTACTTAGTCTAGCCATGGAATCACCTAATATAAAAGATAGTTTTCTTGTAAAATCAGAGATACAAGGCCGAACTGTAGATCCAAAAACTATATTTGATGAGTTTCTTACTAATAAGCGGATTTTTAAAAATAAAGAAGTTTTATCTTCATCTTTCATACCTTGGGAGATTACACATAGAAATGGAGAAATAGAGCTGCTATCAAAAGTAGTTGCACCAAGTCTACTTTTTGAAAGAATCTCAAATGTCCTTGTTTATGGCTTTTCAGGCACCGGTAAGTCTTTAGTTACAAAATACGTCGGCAAAAAGTTAGCAAGCGTTGCAGAAGAAAAAAAAGTTAATGTACTACCGATTTACATGAACTGCAGACTTGAAAATAACAATACAGAGTATAGACTAATCTCGAATTTATGTAGTGTATTTAATATAAATGTACCAGAAAGCGGATTATCAGTAAATAGTCTTTATAAACGGCTTGTAAAGATACTTGATGCAGAGAACAAATATCTTATTCTTATACTAGATGAGATTGAAAAGTTGATTCAGCATGCGGGAGACGGAGTACTTTATAGTCTTCTTAGACTAAATGAATCATTAAAACATGCAAAAATCTCAATAATAGGGATATCAAACAATATAGATCTAAAATCCTCATTGGATCAAAGGGTAAGAAGCTCCTTAAACCCAATAGAACTGATATTCAAACCATATAATGCAGATGAAATATATGATATTTTATCAGTTCGTTCAAAAGAGGCATTCTACGACAATGCTATAAGTGAAGGCGTCTTAAGAAAATGTGCTGCCTTTGTGGCTCAAGAACATGGTGATATACGTAAAGCCTTGGATCTTTTAAAAGTTGCGGGGGATACAGCTCAACAACTTGGTTTATCTGCTATAACCGAAGATAGCTTAGACTCCGCTGCAGAGTCCCTAGAACAAAATATTACCGAGGGTATGATAAAGTCAATGACTAAACAAAGTAAATGTGTTCTTTTATCAATAATCTCAGTTGCAAGGACGAAAAGAATGGGTAAAGTTTATAGCGGAGAGGTATATGATGCATATCTTAAGTTTTCTGATAAGTTCGGCTTAAAAAAGCTAACCTTTAGAAGGGTATCTGATCTGATTGCAGATATGGATTATAACTCTTTAGTTATGTCACGTATAAAGAGTCATGGCAGATATGGTAGGACAAGAGAATTAAATATCGCTTTTTCCCCTTCGATAGTAAATAAAGCAGAGTTAATAATAAAGGATGAACTTAATTAAACAATCTAGAATAAAAGTAATAATTTTGTATCTCAAGTCTTGTATCTGCTAATTGCATCTAATAAATCTCTTCTTAAAATTTCTCCTTTAGAATCTATGCTATCAAATGCCTTTGCCAGCTTTTCTTGGTTAAGGTAAAGCAACCAACTAGAGAAGTGTTTTCCTTTACTATGAAATTCTAATGACTCTATAGGCAAAGTTCTAATAAGCCCCTCAAATCCGTTTAAGGTGCCTGCTCTGCCCACTTCTTTTCCATCTTTAAGCCTAAAAATAAACTCTTTACCCGGTTCAGCAGAAATATCTTTATTCCTATCATCTTTCTTAAGTTGCTGTTTATTACCTTTTATCATACTTCTAATAAGTGTGTATATTATTTATATATTTTATTTTAACATATGAAATCAAGTTCCTTCTTCTAAAATTAAAGTTGGCTTTCATAATCTGACTCCTATAGAGCAGAGTTATCAAAGGAGTGGGTGTCCACTACCGAAGGTTTTAATACCAAGATGTTTTATATTTCCCTAATGGAAAAGAGCGATAAAAAACAGGATAGCATACCTTTTTACCATATCGGCAAAGTGATACGGGTAATAAACAAAGAGAATGCAATCAATTTAGACAAAAAAAGCAAGGCAGTTGTGGAGATGTGGGACAATAATGTAATCACATGCGAAATAAACAGTAGTGAAATTAAAGATAATAAATTTGTTATGGTGTTATTCAACGGGATAATACAGAATCAAGGTGTTTTTATGAGACCTTTCACAATTACAGACGTTTTGAATGATAATGTGGGTGAAGAGATATGGTCAAAGTACAAAGGGTTTCTTGATAAATCCAAACCAACACACCCATTTACAGGCTAGAATTAGGAAACTATGACAGATGAAATAAAAAAAGTACTTGATTCAGAAAGATTCTCATACGAAATTTATTCTAGGTTGGTATCAATAGAAAGAAACAAAAAGCTCCGCAGTAAATTAATAGAGTTAAGAAAATTAGACATAAAACACATAAAAATTTGGGAGGATATTTACAAGGAACTTGATATAAACACAAAACCTAATGGCAATCTCTTTAGATTGAATTCTTTAATTTTGATAAGAAGATTATTCGGAAGCGGCCTAACGCTGAGTCTTATAAACTCAATGGAAAATAGAAAAGTTTCAGATCTATCAAAGGTGTTTGAATCTATCCCAATCAAACAAAAGGAAAAAGTTGTAGATTATCTAGTAGAAGAACTTTACCAAGAGAGGATTTTAAAGAAGGAATCTTGGGAAAATGGCGCATTATCACACATCCGAGACATAGTTTTTGGAATGAATGACGGGTTAGTAGAGGTTTTAGCAGCGGTGGCAGGGTTTACTGGCGCAATACACAATGATCTGCTTATAGCAGTTGCAGGAACTATAGTAGGGCTTTCCGGCACAATTTCAATGGCCGTTGGAGCCTACCTTTCCTCAAAATCTGAAAAGGATTTAGATTTGGATAGCATAAACAGGCTGGAATTGGAGCTGCAGGTTGCAAAAGAGCGTTTGAAAGAAGATTTAAAATATAACTTAAAAAGCTATAATGATTTTAGCAATGACTTAGATGCTCTGATTAAAAAACTAAAATCTAAAAGAGATCCAATATACAAAGTATTAGAAAAGGAAAAGGATAACTCCTTGATGAAATTTGTTGGCGGTGGTAATAAAATATATAAAAGAAAAGAGGGCCTAAACCCTGCAAAAGATGCAGAGTATGTTGGTGTCTTTTATATAATCGGAGCTGTAGTTCCGTTGCTAAGTTTCCTTGTTGGTACTGTTGTACATTCTAATATCTATTATAATCTGGTTATATCAGTAGTGCTTACTGCATTTGCCATAGCTATAACTTCTTTTATAATAGCACTTAACTCAAATGAAGGTATTATCAAATACACCAGCAGGGCCTTATTACTTAGTTTAGGAGCTGCATTTGTAACTTTTTTAGTAGGACACATTGCTTCAATGTACCTGCATATCGCCATATAAAACATAAGGCCTATAAACTTTAAATGAATCATAATAATATGGAATATTATTCTATAAGTAAAATAAAGAGCATTGAAGATGAAGCTATACGAAAAGGAATGACTATAGAAAAAATGATGGATAACGCGGGAGAGCTTTCAGCGGATTTTTTAGCAAAGAATATACAGTTTAACAATGTTGTCTTTATTGCCGGCACAGGCAACAATGGAGGAGATGTGCTTTCTACGGCATTCCATCTGTTTAATCTAAAACAGACGCCGTTTACTGCGTTTATAATAGGAAATGAAAATCAAGTAAAGGAAGATTCACATAAGTTTCTTCAACTTATAAAAGATACTCACGCCGTAAATGTGAAATTTGTTTTGGATAATAATTCGTTGGGCAATCTAATAACTGAGGTAGAAAAGGCCGATCTATTGGTAGTGGGAATATTTGGCACAGGATTTCACGGCCAGTTACCTGATTTGACAAGAAACGTTATTGAAATAATCAATAAATCCATGGCAAAGAAAGTTAGTATTGATATCCCCACTGGTATAAACGGAGATACAGGGGAGTTTGAAAACGCTGTAAAATCGGATTTTACGCTGACGATGCTTGCAATGAAAGACGCTTTCAAGAATTTGGAGGCATTAAAAATGTGCGGTAATATAGAGATAATGAATATACTGAACTAGTATAACAGCGTTATATTTATAAATAAATATGTACTTATAAAGCTATGAGTTATTTAGACGTTGAAAAGATAAGAGGAGATTTTCCTATCCTTAAAAAAGAGATAAACGGCAATCCGCTGGTATACTTTGATAATGCGGCCACTTCTCAGAGGCCAAAATCAGTAATAGACGGCATAAAATATTTTTATGAAAATATAAACGCAAATCCAATAAGAAGTATACACACTCTAGCTGAGGAGGCTACAAAGGCGTATAATGAAGCAAGGGAGAAAGTCGCAAAATTCATAAATGCAGATCCAGAAGAGATAGTTTTTGTGAGAAATGCTACAGAGGCAATAAACTTAGTATCCTTTTCCTTTCCATTTAATAAAGGGGACAGGGTTTCAACTACCTATCTGGAACATCATTCAAATATCCTGCCTTGGTTAAGACTAAAAAAAGAAGGCGTAGAAGTTGATATAGCGGATTTTGATGATAATTATGACTTAGATATGGATTATTATAGGAACTTACCGAAGGGCACAAAACTTGTCACGTTTACCCATGCTTCAAATGTAACCGGCACAATAACCAATGCAAAAGATATAACAAAACTTGCGCATGAGCAGGGTGCTTTAGTTTTACTGGACGCGGCCCAGTCAATCCCACATATGAAATTTGATGTCAAAGATATAAAGGCCGACTTTGTTGCGTTTTCCGGCCATAAAATGCTTGGGCCATTTGGTATAGGCGTTTTATACATAAACAAAGACTCGGGCGCTAATATGCAGCCTTTCTTGACAGGCGGAGAAATGATAAAAAGTGTTAATATAAATAACATAATCTATGAGAACGTACCTAATCTATTTGAAGCAGGGACACAAAATATAGAGGGTGCTTACGGTCTAGGCCTGGCGGTAGACTACCTAAGCAATATCAGCATGGAAAATATAGAAAGATACGAAAAGGAATTAACTGCGTATCTCTATGAGCAAAGCAAGAAATTGGAAAATGTGGATATATACAGCGGAAAAAGCAAGTCTTTTGGAGGCACTTTTTCCTTCAATATAAAGGGCTTGCATTCTCATGATACTGCTTACCTGCTGGACAAGAAAGGAATAGCCGTTAGATCTGGTTTTCACTGTGCACAGCCGTTGGTTGAAGAAAAACTAGGCTTAGACGGGGCAGCAAGGGCAAGTCTTTACTTTTACAATACAAAAGAAGAGGTAGACAAGTTTATAAGAGAGCTAAACGAAATAGCAGTTAAGTATGGAAGACGATAAGTTTTATGAATTAGTTGAAATATACAGAGATCCGGCGCATTATGGAAAGCCAGAAATATTCAATTATAAAGAGGAGGGCTTTTCTTCCTCATGCGGAGATAAGTTTATTTTATACTTAAATATCGATGGCGGCACAGTAAAGGATGCAGGTTTTGAAGGGAAAGGCTGTGTAATATCCACTGTTTCTATTTCTAAGTTATGCGATGAAATGATTGGAAAAAGCATAAAAGAAGTCGATAAAATGAATTTAGATACAATAAAGCAGCTTCTTGGTCTGGACAATATAAGCATATCACGGATCAAATGCGCAACCGTTGGATTAGAGGCGGCCCAAAAAATCTCCAAAAATAGCAGCAGTTCTGACTAAAGTTTCTACTCCATTAAATTCTATTGATAATTTTTTAGGGAATTTGCATCTGCCAGGGCCTGCATGCATTCCTTGTAATAAGGACAGTATTTACATTCCCATACTTTTTTATTATCAAAGTAATATTCCGCCGGTGGAAGTATTTTATTTCTTAGATGATAGTCTAAATCCTTAAACCTGTGTATAACCTTTTCATATTCATCCTTATTATATTCCACCTTAAACTGCCTTATATCAAGGTTTTTCTTATCTGCGTAAACCAACAAACCATAGTCGGCTTCGTGGGCACCTAAATATAGGCAAATCTGCATTTTATGCTTAGGATCAGGTTCATTTACTTTGGTGATATCCCCAGTGGATTTTGCTTCAATTATTATTTTTTTACCCTCTTTTGTCTCAATGTAATCATCTATCCTACCATAAATTGCGAAGATTGCCTCATTGTCCTTATATTCAATCTTTATAGGCTTTTCCTCTTCTACTTTAGTAAGTTTCTTTGAGTCTTTAAGTGCCTTTGCTATAAATTCATGGACATTATTCCCTAGGGCAAATATGCGCAGCGCAGCAGGTTCAGTTGGTTTTGTTATAAAGTATGAATAGTAACTTCTACGCATGCACATACCTATTTCGCTTGGATAATACACACCTATTCTTTTAGGCCGACTGTCCTCGGTAAGGTACTCCTCTATTATACCTCTTACATCAACATCTTCAAGAGGATTGTCATTATCCATTAAGTAAATAAGAGCGAAAAGAATTTAAATATACTCATCTAGCTATACTAATGGTTAACAGGAAAGTGCTATATTCTGGTGTTATTCTAACCCTATTGTTTGGTGTAGTTTTCCTGCTAGTAAACTTTAAAATATCCTATAATTTCGACGTTTCGCTTTTCAGGTTAATAAACGAAAAAATGAACGTTCCCGCTTTGGATTCCTTTTTTGGAGGCATAAGCATATACGGAAGGGCTTATTTTTGGGTTCCTGTAGTGGCCTTGATGTGGATACTCGGTACTGTGTTTAAGAATGAAAAAGCGAAGAAGGGCGCACTTATGCTTGCCGTGGTTTTTATTATCATCATAATCATAGGCCTTACATTAAAGGCAGTTTACTATAGACCGAGGCCATTTCTTACGCTTTCAAATGTACTTGTTTTAGTTCCAAAGGATTTTGATTCATCTTTTCCATCTGGCCATGCATTAATAGTTGCAGGAGGGGCAGCGGCGGCCTTTTTCTTCCTAAGAAAAAGGTATTCGATCCCTTTGATTGTAGAAGCTGCATTAGTGTGCTACTCGAGAGTTTATGTAGGTGTTCATTATCCTACTGATGTACTTGCAGGAGTACTTTTAGGGGTTGCTATAGCTTTTATAACTTATTCAGTTCTAAACAAAAATAAATACTTTGAAGATGTTTTCAGAGGAATCGACAATATTCAGACGAAAGTCCTTAAGAGCTTAAAAATAATGCAATAGTTTTGGGATATAGTTTATTGTAAACCAAATTCATTGTTTTTCCTTTGTCTTTAAAGAGTATTTCTTGTATAAACTTTTTATTTCATCTATCAACTCGTTTTCACTTTTAAACATATTATCGACAAAATATGGTGTAAATGGGCTATACTTTTCAAAAGGGAAATAAAGCAGAACCTTTTTGCCCGTGAAATGCGCATGCATTCTTTCTCCGTCCACTCCGCTTGAGTATACAAGATCTGAGAGATATACAATTGTTATATCTGTCTGGTCTATTAAATGGAGATCTCTTCTTACAGTCTGGTTAAATATCAAGTTTTTTGTTCTTTCATTTGAATCCTGTTTGTATGCATCTATATCAACGGCCCTTGGATTAAAGACTATAAGATATTTTTTAATTCTGTTTATAAACCTGTTTAAGTTCTCATATCCGCTTTTTCTATGTTCAATCGTATAGCTTATATACGCCTTTGGCTTGTCCTTTCTGTAGATAAGCTCATATAAAGTCTCTGGATCTTCCTTTGAACCTATGACATAATTTTTCTTTCCGATCGAATTACTTATTAAATCTGATGTATAAACCTCCAATTCTGACCACAAAGCTATCTCATATTCATCTATTGACTTGTCTTCCCAGGCCTTTTTGCTTTGAAGTGTTTCATTTACACTTTTAGGGTTGTTTACTACAGATATAATAAAGTCAGGATTCAAGGTTTTTATGTCTCTTGAATTTATAAGGCTTAAAGGCCCGCCTCTCCACCAGAACGACATGTGGCCGTCTATTATAAAATCATTTTTAGGATTTTCCAGCGTTATTGACTTGATTGTTTTTAATGCATTGTCCTTTAATATCCTTACATTCTCAATGTCTAGATTAGGCAGGTTTTTTGAGTTTATGTAAGGGTTTGTTTTGTTAGCTATCCTAACCATCTCATCTATAAGATTTATTATCTCCAGTTTTTTGCCATTTCTTGCGGCAATTGTTTTGGTTTTGTTCTCTAAGGAAATCCTGTCTGAGCCAGCTATAGCCGAGCTAAATATTATCATATTATTATATATATCTTAAAGCTAATAAACTTTTTATTATGTTTTATTGATTTATTTTCTTTTTGGGTTAACTCAACTTCTGATTGTGTGAACAGTTTTAAAGGATTCAAAGCTTTATGATCGGCACCAATTTTAATGGCATACTCTAAGAAATGATAGCACAAACTTGATATCGGAAAGTAAAATTATCTAACGATAATACAAAAAGGCACATCAAAGTTTTCTTTGTAACCTATGATGGGGATGGTACTTTTACTCAAAGAAAAGCTGCAAAGAAAGCCCGGGCAATAGTAGAAATCGATACAGATGGTAGTTATATTTTAAGTGATGCTAAGGTAGAAGAAAGCGCTAAAGTGAAGATGTTAGATAAATTTATTGATGATTTGGCTGAGCTTATAAAATAAAATTTTAAAATCTAAATAGCATTTTATTTAGAATCTTTGAGCATTTAGATAAGTTAACAGCTAATTTCTTTTTTTGTCTTTTCTTTTTTCAAGCTTCCTTTGTGTCGTTAAATTGAAAGAATTAAAAATCTCGTTTAGAGTTTTTTCATCAAGTATTTTTTCTTCTTCAGCAGCTTCTTTTATAGTTTTTCCCTCTTTCAAAGCCTTTTTGACTATTTCGGCCGATTTTTCATATCCAATATATGGGTTTAAGGCTAAACCAACTCCTGGCGTTTTAAGCACCATTGTTTCTATTCTTTCCTTGTTAACTTTTATCCCATTTATAGCCTTACTATATAGCACACTGCATGCGTTTTTTAGTATTATTAGGTCATGTAATAAGCAGTAAGAGATTATAGGTTCCATAACGTTCAACTCAAACTGTCCGGCCTGTGTCGCAAGTGTTATCGTTTGGTTATCCCCGATAATTCTAAAGCATATCATATTAACCATTTCTACGATACTAGGATTGACTTTTCCAGGCATTATCGATGAACCAGGCTGTACCGCTGGAAGTGTTATCTCTGATAAACCAGTTATAGGTCCAGAGTTCATCAATCTAAGGTCATTTGCTATCTTTATCAGGTCCGATGAAATGACGGAAAGCTGTGTTGATAATTCTAATAAATCAGAGGGCGATTCAGTAACTTCAGGCAGGTCCTTTGCCCGTTTTATATTTAATCCTGTAATCTTTCTTAAGTATTCATAAACTTTTTTTACGTATCTTGGGTCAGCGTTTATACCGGTTCCAACAGCGGTTGCACCAAGGTTTATCCGCTGTTTTATCTCTCTAACGGAATAGTTTATGTTAGTTATAGAGTTTTCAATTAGATCCGCCCACGCCCCAAACTCCTGACCAAGCCGTATTGGTGCTGCATCCATTAAATGTGTACGGCCGCTTTTTATTATCTCATTGAATTCTCTGGCTTTAGATTTAAATGACTTGCTCAGCTCATTTAATGAATCTACAAGCTCTTGAGCAAGTTTTATCGCTGCGATCTTTGTTGCCGTAGGTATAACATCATTTGAGGACTGGCCCATATTTACGTCATCATTCGGGTGGACTATCGAGTAATCTCCCTTTATACCACTAAGCTTTTCAATAGCGATATTTGCTATAACTTCATTTACATTCATATTGTTTGATGTTCCTTCACCTGCTTGGTATATATCAACAACAAATTGATCGTCAAACTTACCTTTTAATATCTCGTCGCATGCTTCAATTATTGCCTTTGCCTTTCTTTTATCTAATAAACCAATTGCAGTATTTGCCATAGCAGCGGCCTTTTTTACTGTAACTATCGCATAGGTATATTCCTTTATTGGTTTTATACCTGATATTGGAAAGTTGTTTATTGCTCTCTGTGTTTGAACTCCCCAATAGACGTTTTTAGGAACTCTTATCTCTCCAAGGTAATCCCTTTCAACTCTGAAATCTTGCATTTAATTTACTGTCTTTGAATGTATAAATCTCTTATCTTGTAGGGTTTACTTTCTTCCCCCTCAATACAGAGAACGCACCTACAGTAGTTATTACATTTGTGAAAATTATTACATATGTAACTAGGATTAGGAATGTATTTGCTTTTGGTATTCCGTCTTCTAGTGCAAGGATTGCCAATGTTGCAGGTGTTAATCCCTGTGCTAGAGATATCAATATCGCCTTTTTATCCTTTACCATATCTGACTTAACTGTCGAAACTGAAACAGCTATAAATCTTGCGAACAGCAGAATCACCAAAATAATAGCACCCATCTCCAAACCAAAATAAAGGCTTGAAAAAGAAAGACTTAGGACGAGCCCTAGAAATACAAAGAAGAAGGTCTTTAGTATAAATGTTATCTCCCCCTGGAATTTGAATATCTGTTTTTCAAGTTTGTCCATTCTTATCCGTCTTCTAAATAACTCGCTTATGAATCTGTGATTTCCGAAAACGATACCGAAAATTATTACTGCCAAATATCCACTGCCTCCAGCCTTTTGAGTTAGGCCAAAAGTAAGAAATAAAAGACCAAGGGTTAAAACATATGTGTAATCTTGTTTTTTGAGATAATTTAGTACATATATCCAGATTATTGACAGTATAAGTCCGATAAATATACCTATTGAGAAAGAAGAGATTAAAGAATCTGCAGTAGAGTACGCATTGGCGCTTCCGCTTTGGTATAAACCAACGAATGTAAGGAACAATACAACAAGCACTATTGAATTCAGCGCCGCCTCGAAAGTAAGAAACATAATGGTTTTTTCCTTTATATCCAAATGTCTAGATAGCGGTATTATAACAACCGTAGTAGTTTCTCCGCCAACTATGGATGCAAATATAAGAGATATAACAAAGCTGAAATGCAATACAAAATAGGCAAATAGTGTTATAAGAACCACACTTATACCAACATACATAGCTACCTGGATGAATGGTCTCCAGCCATCTCTTAATAAAGTCCTAGCTTTAAGATCCATCCCCCCATGGAATATAACCATTATAAGCGTTACCTCTGCCAAAACTCCTAAAAGAGGTAATAGTGAGTTTTTCTGCAGCACTCCTAGTATCGGCCCAAGAACAAATCCTGCTAAAACAAGAAAGAGAAAAGACGGTATATGGGTTTTCCTAAAAACCTGTTCGCCTATATATCCGAGGAAAATTATGAGCGCAGATATCAATAATATAAATGTAACCGAGTCAGTCATTTCTTATTTCCCCCGTTACCGCCAGGATTTGTATATTTGGCTTTATTAATTATTGATATAATAAAGCTGTTTAGGAGTATAGTTATGAATATAACAAAGAAAATTACATCAATAAAAGAACCAGTGCCAGCTATTCCATAGCTTATTGGTAATGCTGCGACTACAGCAGCGCCTGTACCTCTGGAAACCATCGCAGATATCAAGCTCTTGCTTTTATTGTCATATTGAGACTTATAAAGCGCCATTCTCGTTGATACATACTTTATTATCACTAACGCAAGTGCTATTATAATCCCGAATATAAAAGCTATATAATCATTTAAAATAACCAGAGCTCCAAAGTAGACAAAGAAAAAAGAAGTGGTAAGAAAAGTTACTAAATCATTAAATGATTTTGATTCATTATTTATATTGAATGAAACGCTATGCTTGTATTTCAGTGATCTAAATATATTTTCCCCATTTGCTATAACTATCCCGAATACCAATACGGATATAGGGCCGCTGCCGTTTATGTATTCTATGAATACATAAAGGAGAAATGCTATTGCTAATGAAGCCACGTATGAATAATCATACCTCTTCCTCTGCAGGTAGCTCATAATAGGAACCCAAGCCATTCCTAGCAGTGCTCCGATTACGGCCCCTATAGAGAATTCAGATATAACCTTTCCAGATACAAAGCTCAAACTTGTATTGTTGAGTACTATTGCCCCAACTAAAACTAGTACAAATATTATTGTTAATGGCTCTTCAAGGGTTGCTTCAAGTTCAACTAAATCTCTGTCTCTTTCTATGCCACTTCTGCGGCTGAAGCTAGAAACTACGGCTAGACTTAAACCGGCTACTGATAAGCTTAGCAACGCAGATATAAGCGCGTTATTCAAAAGAAAGAATGAGATTAAAAACACGACTAAAAAGGAAAGTGTGAAATTTGTAAGCGCAAGTATTAAACCTCTAGATATGCTATGAACCACTTTTCTAAGGTTTATGCTTAATCCTGCATTGAAAAGCACAAGCAGGATTATTATATTTATTATATAGGGAAGATAAGAAAGCAGTGTGTTTCTGTTCAAAAGCTTAAATACTGGGCCTAAAAGCAGGCCAAAGAACATCAACCACATAATATAAGGTATGGTGGTTTTCTTTCCAAGTACCCTTCCTAAGAACCCTATGAGTAACACTCCGGCTGTCCCAAGCATTAAAACACTCAGTGTTGAGCTGTAAAGCATATTAATTCTTGCTGTTTAATCATTAAATATGTTCTAATTTATGGCAAAATACATAGATTTTATGTAGCTAAATTAAAAATCCTGTGAATATGTTAAAAGCCGTATAAATTTAAAATCCAGGCAAAGCAATCAAACAATAGCCAGAATAAACTTTATATGCTTTTATTTGCTTGAATTTAATATGTCACGGTTAAGTTCCTATATATATTTAGACAGACAGACAGAAAAAATTCTATGTTAACAAAAAAAGGCCAGTCTGCTTTAGAATATATGATGACCTATGGCTGGGCAATACTAATCATAGTCATAGTAGCAGTCATCCTCTACAGTATGGGTA